>NZ_JABMCW010000064.1:0-21138 GCF_013179705.1 Pseudomonas sp. CM25
CATGTGACGCGGTGCCTCGGCTGATTATTTCAGCGACATCATCATCGTCTTGGGTGACAGCTCGGGGCAGAGGCGGAAGCCAGCATTTTTGGCATAGAACTTCTCCAGCCGCTCGCTAAGGGGATGCACGATCATCGCGACGCAGCCCACGACCTCCGAGGCGGCCAGTGCTCGTTCGATCGCATCCTGCAGGAGGTCGGTTGCCACACCCTGCCCCGCAGCCTGGCGGGTTACACCCATGCGCCCCAATACGACCACCGGCAGGTGGTCAGGCGCATTGCGGCGCAGGCGAGCCGATACACCGTGGCCCCGTGCCACAGACCCATTCGACAACGTGTAAAAACCAGCGACGGCGTTGGTGCCTGCAAAACAGCTGACATAGACCACCGCGTGCTTGGCATGCTGGGCCTTCAGTGCCTTGTCCCACAAGTAGCTGTTGATGGAAGCTTCCCCACAATCGAACTGGCCAAGGTCATGGTCCGCGTTCAACACTTGTGGAGCACTCAGCGCCAGCGCTTCGGCCTTGCCAGCAGCTTCTTCACGCATTCGTTGCTCCTGATAGGGTTGTCTTCCAGTGCCTGGGTGAATGCGTCATAGGCTTGTTCATCAAGCAGGAATAAGCGTTGCTCCATGAGCACTTCCTCGGCCCGCTTGCAGGCAGCTTCAAGCACAAAGCTGGTGCGATCACCGCCAACAACTTCAACTGCAGCGTCGATCAGGTCGCGGCGATGCTCGGCAACCCTCATGTTCAATGGCACCGTTTTGCTGCGGTCCCGTGTATGCACTTCACCCATGGATGACTCCTCGCCCGTACCACGCGGGCCACCAGATCGACCCATTCTGTCGATTAGGCAAAGCCTACGAAAGCGTAACGCAAATGTATAGCTGTAAATCAGTTTGCGTTACGAACGGTCATCCAGTTCCGGGGAGCGACGCCAGGTCTGTGCGAGCAGGTTCACCCGCGAAGAGCCAGACCAGGAAACACAAACCTCTGTCCCGCGTGACTTTCCCCTTCCCGCGCAAAGTCCCACTTCCTGGTACCCCCACAATCACAACACCAGGTCGGACCACCCATGCACCCTCATCGCACCGCCTTGCACAACGAACTGCACGCCCGCCCGTCGCTGTACTTCGACGGCCCGGCGCATGTCTTCCACCTGGCCCTGCTCGGCGGCGATGCTGCCTGTACGGCGCTGCTGCAACGTTGCTGCCCGGATGCCGTGGACACCGCAGCCGCCCAAGGCATCACCTGCCTCAATGGCCAGCCGTTCAAGTGGGAAAGGCACACCGAGTTCTTCACCCTGACGCTGGTGGTGCCCTGCACTGCCGCCGGCACTGAGTGGCAGGCCCTACCCCCGGTCCTGGTCGACGCTATCGCCCCGCAAGCTGCGCAGGTGATCAACGCCGTGCAGATACTGGTACGCGATGAACAGGACCTGGACCTGGCCCCCTACGGTTTCAAGGACCCCTGCGGTTCATGCGTAGGCGGTGGTGACGCGGTGGTGTGGAGCGATTTCCGCCTGACCGAAGACGGCAGCAACCGCTTGCTGTTCATCAACCGCCGCCTCAATGCCTACCGCCAGGGCCGCATGATTCGCCGCCTGCTGGAAATCGAGACCTACCGCATGATGGCCTCGCTGACGCTGACCACGGCCAAGCAGTTGAGCCAGGAACTGGATGCCTTCGACAAGACCCTGGTCAGCCTGTCGGAGCGCAGCGCCGGCGGGGACGGCCATGACTCCAAAGGGTTGCTGGACGCCATCGCCCACCTGTCACGCCAGGTGGTCAGCCGCACAGTCAGAACCCGCCACCGCTTCGGTGCCACCCAGGCGTATGCGCAACTGGTGTTCGAGCGCCTGGGCGAACTGCGCGAAAGCCACGTGGGCGACTGCCAGCGCCTGGGGGTGTTCATCGAGCGCCGATTCAAGCCCACCGTGCGCTACTGCGCGGCCACCGAACAGCGGCTGGAGCAGTTGGCGAAGAATGTGGCCAACCTGGGCGACCTGTTGCAGGCGCGGGTGCAGGTGGAAATGGAAGAACAGAATGCCGGGATCTTGCGCAGCCTCAATACCCGGGCCGATGCCCAGGTGAAGATCCAGCGGGCAGTGGAGGGGCTGTCGATCATTGCCATCACCTACTACCTGCTGAACCTGTTCAAGTTGCTGTATGGCGGGTTGAATGTGCTGGGGCTGGGGTTGACGGCGCGTGACGGCTTGATGGCCATGGCGCCGCCGGTTTTGCTGGTGCTGCTGGTGATTCTGCTGAGGATCAGGCAGGTCAAGCAGCATTGAAGCCGGGGGCGCTTGGCGCCCCAGGCATTTACACCGGCTCGTCAGCCGGCCGCCCGCCCTCTTGCACCAGCACCATGCTCTGCGGCGAGGACAGGGCGATCCCCTCGTCACGCAACCGGCCAAGGATGGTGAACAGCAGATCGCTGCGGGTACCGGATACCTGCCGCGGCCCCGCCACGTAGCCACTTACGCCGATCACCATGCCGCTTGCAGTCAGGTCCTTGAACGACACCGACGTAGCCGGCGCATCCAGAATCGCCTCATGCTCGTGGTACGCCGCCAGCAGCAGTTCACGCACCCGATTGGCATCGGTCTCCAATGGCAAGGTCAGGGTAATGCCGACCACACCCAGCGCATTGCCCATGGTCACGTTGCGCACGTTCTGCGAAATGAACTGCGAGTTGGGCACGATCACCGTCGAACGGTCGGACATCTGGATCTCGGTGGCGCGCACGTTGATGCGGCGGATATCGCCCTCGACGCCGGCCAGACTGACCCAGTCGCCCACCTTCACCGGGCGCTCGGTCAGCAGGATCAAGCCGGAGATGAAGTTCTGCACGATCTGCTGCAAGCCGAAACCGATACCCACCGACAGGGCACTGACCACCCAGGTCAGGCTGGTGAGGTTGATGCGCAGGGTCGACATCACCAGCATGGCCAGGAACAGGAAGCCCAGGTAACCCACCAGGGTCACCAGCGAGGCGCGCATGCCAGCATCCATGTCGGTTTCCGGCAGCAGGCGCTCGCTCAGCCAGCGCTTGACCACACGGATGCCGAACAGGCCACCGAAGAACATCACCAGCGCCAGCAGGATGTCCTGGGGCACGATATTCAGGTTGCCGAGCACCTTGCCACCGGTGCCGTCCCAGTCACCCAGGCTGAGCAGCAATTCACCCGGGCTGGTACCCGACGGCATCAGTGCCAGCAACAAGGCCAGGAACAGCAGCACCGTACGGCCGATACCGGCAAGAATGGTGCTGGCCTGCGCCTGGTGGCGCGGCGCCAGGCCCAGGCTTGACGCCAGTGCCAGGCCACCTGGCTGCCGTGGTGACAGCAGGGTTTCGCACAGGTCGCCCAAGAAGGTGGTCAGCAGGTAGGCACAGGTGGCTACCAGGCTTACCCACAGCAACTTGGCAGTCAGGAAGTAGGCAAGCGTGAGGTAGCCGGTGAGCAGCGCCAGCATGATCAGCACCAGCCACACCACCATCACGAACGGGATCAGCCCCGCCAGGCCAGTGGGGCGCTCCAGGTCATGCTTGCGCAGGGTACGCCGGTAACGCAGCAAGGCGACCGCAAAAATGATCGCAACCACCAGTGCGGTCACGCCGTTGACGGCCACCGTCAGTGCCAGGCTGGCGCCGATCACGCTGTTGATGCGCTCCAGGGTCACCATCACCATCAGCGCCAGGGCCAGCAGCTTGGGGAACCAGCCCAGTGCCGTGGCCACTTCGTCGTGAATGGCGGGCAGGCGCCAGGACGGGCGTTGCAGCATCAACATGGCGCGGCCAAGCCCGGTGATGAAGGCGCTGAACACCACCAGCGTGAGCACGTGGTTGGTCAGGCTGGCAATGTCCGAGCCCAGCTCGGCGCTGCTTTCAAGGCCCCAACGCAGCAACGACACAGAGCCCGCAATGGTGCCCAGGGTTGCCAGGCTGACACCCAGCGCCAGGGCACTGCGGCGCAACCGGCCTTCGGGCAGCCAGCGCACCATGGCATGGGCCAGCGAGCGCTCGATCAAGCCTCGCACCACGGTCCACACCAGGATCGCCGCCACCAGGCTGGCGATGAACACCCAGCGGTGGTCAGCGTTGAAAGCGCTGGCCACGGCGTCGGCCGTTTCGCCACGCAGGTCACGCAGGCGGGCGACGTCATCCTGGGTGGGGCGGATAATGCTTTGCCAGAATGCCGGGCTCAGCGGCGAGGCTGCGCGACTGGTGATCTGCGAGTTGAACTGGCTGCGGCGCAGGTTGACGATTTGCGTGGACAGGTCACGGGCCGACTGGGTCAGCTTGGTGGCCTGGTCCTGTTGCGCTACCAGGGCCTTTTTCTCGGCTTGCAGCTCTTTGCGCTGCTGGGTCAGGGTGGCGGCCTCGTCCGGTTGCACCGGGCCGATGACCTTGAGCTTGTCATCGAGTTTTTCCACATCGGCAGTGCGCAGGGCACTCAATGCATCGGCCTGGCGCTGAACCTGCACTGCAGCCAGGCGCAGCTGCGCCAGCAGGTCGTCGTTGGCTTCGCTGGTGACACCTTGGCGGATCTGGTCCAGGCGGTCGCTCAGCTGCTCGACGCTGGCGTTCTCATCCAGCGCGGGCGCTTCTGCACTCGCCAGGTTCGACAACGGCGTGGCCGGTGCCGACCAGGCCGGGCTGGCAAGCGCCAGCAGCAGGACCATCAGGGCCATCAGGCCTGGGCAATAACGGGCAAGGCTGGGGCGCCTCATCGAATATTCCTCTTTACAATTCGATTTGGCGGGGGATTCTACGCGGCTTCAGGCAATCAGGAGAGTGCCGTTTCTCGCCTGAGCAGTTGCTGTTTGCGCTCCACGCCCCAGCGGTAGCCGCTGATGTCGCCGTCCCGGCGTACCACCCGGTGGCAGGGAATGGCCACGGCGATGTGATTGGCCGCGCAGGCCATGGCTACCGCACGCACCGCCTTGGGCGCGCCGATGCGCTCGGCGATGTCGGTGTAGCTGACCCGGCTGCCGGCCGGCACCTCGCGCAGGGCTTGCCACACCCGCTCCTGGAAGGCCGTGCCTTGCACATCCAGCGGCAAGGCCAGGCCCAGTGCCGGGGCTTCGACAAAGCCGACCACTTCGGCTACCAGCTGTTCATAGGCGCTGTCGCCACCGATCAGGTGGGCCTTGGGGAACTGATCCTGCAGGTCGTGCAGCAAGGTCTCGGGGTCATCACCGAGCAGGATCGCGCAAATGCCCTTTTCACTCTGGGCCACCAGAATCGCCCCCAGTGAACACTGGCCGAGCGCAAAGTGGATGGTTGCCCCGGCGCCACCTGCGCGGTACTGGCGGGGGCGCATGCCCAGGCGCTGGTCGGCGCTTTCGTAGAAGCGGCTGTTGGAGTTGTAGCCGGAATCGTAGATGGCATCGGTGACCGAGCGCTGGCCGTCTTCCAGATGAGCGCGCAGGCGCCGGGCGCGGAAGGCGGTGGCGTAGGCCTTGGGGGTAAGGCCGGTTTCGGCCTTGAACAGGCGGTGCAGGTGGAAGGCGCTGACAGCCAGTTGCGCGCTGAGCTGGTCAAGGCTGGGCGCCGGGTAGCTGGTTTCAATCAGGCGGCAGGCCCGGGTGACCAACTGGCTGTGGCGAGTGGCGCTGGCCTTTGGGGTAGCCGAGCAACGCTTGCATGCGCGGTAGCCGGCTGCTTCGGCGGCGGCGGGGGTGTCGTAGAACTCGACGTTGCTGCGCTTGGCCAGGCGTGATTTGCAGCTGGGCTGGCAGTAGATGCCGGTGGTGCGCACGGCATAGACGAATTGGCCGGCGGCGGCCGAATCACGGGATTCCACGGCTTGCCAGCGTTGGTCTGGGGTGATGTAAGGGGGCATGGTAAGTGTCCAGATAGGGGGTTGCCTGTGCCGGCCTCTTCGCGGGTGAACCCGCTCCCACAGGGGCCGCGTGTTCTCGCAAGCTGCAGCTCAGGCGCGCCAGAGGTACCAGGCCGCCACGGTACGATACGGCCGCCAGCCGCCGCCCAGCGAGCGCATCTGTGCCGGCGTCGGTGCCTTGTCCAGGCCCTTGAGCCGCCGATATCCCTCGCGCACGCCAAAATCGTCCACGGGCAGGATGTCCGAACGCTCCAGGCTGTAGATAAGCAGCATCTCCACCGTCCACCGCCCTACCCCGCGCAGCGCCACCAGGCGCTCGATCAAGGCCTCGTCGGTCATGCTCAAGGCCTGCTCCCGCGTGGGCACCAGGCCGTCCAGCCGGGCTTGGGCAATGCCCCGGACCGTCGCCAGCTTGCTCGCCGAAAAACCACAAGCGCGCATCGCCTCCGGGGTAACCGCCAACAACTGCTCCGGCTGCGGGAACGGCTGCTGCGGGAACAGCGCCAGCAACCGCCCGAGTATCGCCTCGGCGGCACGAGCATGCAGTTGCTGGTAGGCAATCGCCCGCACCAGCGCCTCGTAAGGCTCACGCCCTGGCGTCGCCTGGTGCAGGCAGGGGCCGATCGCCGCAATGTGCCGCGACCAGTCCGGGTCGATTGCAGCCAGCTGTTCACTGGCTGCGCGATAGGCTGCGGGGGTTAGGTCGGCCAGGATCATGGCATCTCCATCGGGTCGATTGCAGGTCCAGCTTAGCCCAACCGTTCATCGGGGAAACGCCGGTTCTTGCGCGGCTAATTCCTGGCATACCATTGATCGGCACGGTCGTCCCCGCATAGAATTGAGAACTATTCACAATCACATCCATCACGGGACCGGGCCTTCGCGACGATGCAGATCAACGACACGTTCAAGCCGGCCGAGGTCGCCCTGCTCTATCAGTCCCACCACGCCTGGCTGCGCAGCTGGTTGCGCAGCCGGGTCGGTTGCAATGAACACGCGGCAGACCTGGCCCAGGATACCTTCGTGCGCTTGTTGCGTGCTCGCCAGGTGTCACCGCTGAAAGAGCCGCGGGCCTACCTTGGCAGCATCGCCCGCGGCCTGATGATCGACCAGTACCGCCGCCGCGCGCTGGAGCGGGCCTACCAGGAAAGCCTGGCGCACCTGCCCGAGGCCGAAGTGCCCAGCGAAGAGCACCGCCTGATCATCCTCGATAGCCTTGAACGCCTGGACCGGGCCTTGCACCAGCTGAAGCCGCGTGCCCGCCAGGCATTTCTGCTGGCCCAACTCGATGGCTTGAGCATCGCCCAGGTTGCCCAGCAACTGGCGGTGTCCCGGGCCACTGTCGAGCGCGACCTGGCCAAAGCCCTGGGCGTCTGTTACCGGGTGCGTTATGCCGATGCCTGATGGCGCGCCCGCGCAGGCGCAGGTCGACCAGGCCATCGACTGGCTGGTCAAGCTCCGCTTCGACCGCCCCAGCCCGCGTACCGAGCAGCAGTTCCAGCAGTGGCTGGCCAGTCACCCACACAACCCCTTGGCCTGGCAACGGGTCAGCCAGCTCGGCGAGGAACTGGCGGGGCTGCCCAAGGACCTGAGCCGGCGCACCCTGGACGGCAGCCAGCGCCAACGCATCAGCCGCCGCGACCAACTCAAGCTGCTGATGCTGCTGGCCGTGGGCGGCAGCCTGGGCTGGGCCGCACGCGAGCCGTTGGGCCTGCCGGAATTGCTGGCCGACAGCAGCACTGAAACCGGTGAGCGCCGCCAGCTGCAAGGCAGCGACGGCAGCCTTATCCAGCTCAACACTGCCAGCGCCATCGACCTGCGCTACAGCGCCGAGGAACGCCAGTTGCAGCTGGTGCGCGGCGAGGTGAGCCTGGACAGCAACCGCGACGACAACCGCCCGTTCCGCATCGACACCCGCGTCGGCCCGTTGGCCACCCGCGACGGCCAGTTGTTGCTGCGCGAAAACGATCGCGGCGTGCTGCTGGCCGTGCGCCGTGGCGAGGTCACGCTGTTCCCCGCCTCGGCCGCACCCCGGCAGGTGCTGGCCGGCCAGACCTTGCAAGTGTCGGCCAATGGCAGCGTGCAGCCTGTGCAACTGCACAGCGACCCTTGGGGCTGGACCGACGGTGTACTCAGCGTGCAACAGATGCCGCTGGGCGAATTTGTCGCCGAACTTGCACGGTATCGCCCCGGCCTGCTGCGCTGCGCGCCCGAAGTAGCTGGCCTGAAGGTATCCGGTACCTACCAGTTGGCCGACATCGGCGAGATTCTGCACTTGCTTACCCACAGCCTGCCGGTGCGGGTCGACTACCGCACGCGCTACTGGGTGAGCATCAGCGCCGTCTGAACGCTCAGTCCGCCAAGGCTCGCAAGCGCCCCGCGCGCCGGTACGACTGCCGGGCAAAGCACACGAACAGCCCGGCCATCAGTGCCAGCGCCATAGGCAGACCATGCGGCGCCACGCCCATCGCCGCGCCACTGACCAGGGGCCCGACCAGGCTACCTACGCCCCACAGCAAGCCCACGCTGGCGTTGGCGGTGACCAGGTCCTGACCCTTGAAGCGCTGCCCGATCAGCACCAGCGCCAGGGTATAGATACCCCCCGCCACCGCGCCCAGCACCACCAGCAGCGGCCACAGCAGCCAGGTCAGCCCCAGCAGCCAGGGCAAACCGATCCCGATCGACATCGCCACCAGCCCGCACACCAGGTGCAGCCCGGTGCGCTCCACCCGGTCGGCCAGCCAGCCCAGCGGCAGCTGGAACAGCATGTCGCCGGCAAACACCACGGTCACCATCAATGCGGCCACACCTACCGCAAAGCCATGACTGGTGGCGTAGACGGGTAGCAGCGACAGCACTACGGCATCGAAGAACGAGAAGAACAGCACGGCCACGCACAAGGCCGGTGCCACCCGAAAGAACCCGGCCAGGCCGAAGCTCTTTTCGCCTTCTTCATGTTCGACATGGTCGTTGGGTACTGTAAACACGATGCACAGCAGCGCCAGACCATAGCAGGCGGTAACCACACCGGTGATCCACGGGCTGTGGGCGCCCAGCACTGCCAGCATGGCCGGGCCGAGCACCTGGAAGCCGGTAAAACTGGTGGCATACAGGGCCATGATCTTGCCGCGGTTGTGTTCCGGGCACAGCTCGTTGACCCACGACTCGCCAAGGATGATGGCGATACCCATGCCAAGCCCCAACCCCAGGCGCAGCAGCGCCAGCAGCCACAGCGAGGCGAACGCCGACTCGAGCAGGGCGATGCTCACCGTGCACAGGCTGAAACACAGCAGATAGATGGTACGCCGGGTGAGATGACGGCAGCAGGCGTCGACCAGGAACGCCGACAGCATCATGCCCGCAGCAGGGATGGCCGAGATGATGCCGATTTCCAGGGTACTCGCCCCTGCCTCATGCAGGCGCAGCGACACCAGCGGCAGGCTGGCCCCGAGGCTGAAGCCCACGACCGAAACGGCGAACAACAGGCCCGCCAGCAAACGCATGTTCATGTACCACTCCTTGCAAACCGAAAAGACGTGCAGACACAGGCGCGCACGCCCAGGTGGCGCGCGACGCAACAGCGCAGATCAGTTCAGGCGAGGTGTGGCGAGAAGGTGAAGGCAAACAGCACGCTGCGGCGGCGCTTGAGCACCGTGTCGCTCGGCCACGCACGACGCAGGGCCTGGAGGGCAGGCTGGTGGGCGTATGGGAGGGACCGGGTACGGCGCATTGCTTGGGCTACTACGCAGGTGGTTGGGAAAACAGACGCGGCACTCTAGGCGAAGGTGGTCAGGTCGTCAATCGTCGGCACCTGGGTGCCTGACCTGCTGTCGCGGACACTGGAGCGGCCTTGTGTCGCGATGGGCTGCGCAGCAGCCCCGGGATTTCAGCTTCGCTGCATAGATCGCCGGGGCCGCTGCGCAGCCCATCGCGACACAAGGCCGCTCCTACAAAGAGCAGATGAGCCGGCGCTTCAGCGCTTGCCGGTATTGGGCAGGAACACCGCCAGCAAGCCGAACAATGGCAGGAACGAGCACAGCCCATACACGTATTCGATGCCACGCAGGTCGGCGACATAGCCCAGCAGCGCAGCGCCAATGCCGCCAAAGCCGAACATCAGCCCGAAGAAGATCCCGGCAATCATGCCCACGCTGCCCGGCACCAGCTCTTGTGCATACACCACGATCGCGGAAAACGCCGAAGCCAGGATGAAGCCGATCACCACGCTCAGCACGGTGGTCCAGAACAGGTCGGCATACGGCAGCGCCAGGGTGAACGGCGTCACGCCCAGGATCGAGAACCAGATCACCGCCTTGCGCCCGATGCGATCACCAATCGGCCCGCCGAAGAAGGTACCCGCCGCCACCGCGCCCAGGAACAGGAACAGGTGCAGCTGCGAGCTGGCCACCGACACATCGAACTTCTCGATCAGGTAGAAGGTGAAGTAGCTGGTGAAGCTGGCCATGTAGAAATACTTGGAGAACACCAGCAGGCCCAGCACGATCAACGCCGCTATTACCCGCGCGCGGGAAATGCCATGGGTTGCCTGTACCGCCTTGCGCGCCTTGGCCTGGTTGAGGTGTTCCTTGTACCAGCCACGCAGCATCAGGGTGACGCCGAGGAAGAACAGTGCCGCCAGGCCGAACCAGGCGACATGGGTCTGGCCGAACGGAATCACGATGGCCGCCGCCAGCAGCGGGCCCAGGGCCGAACCGGTGTTGCCGCCGACCTGGAAGGTAGACTGCGCCAGGCCAAAACGCCCACCCGATGCCAGGCGCGCAATACGCGAGGTTTCCGGGTGGAAGGTTGACGAGCCAATCCCCACCAGCGCCGACGCCAGCAAGATCATCGGGAAGCTGCCGACGAAGGCCAGCATCACGATGCCCACCAGCGTGCACAGGGTGCCCAGCGGCAGCAGGTTGGGCGACGGCCTGCGGTCGGTGAAAAAGCCCACCCAGGGCTGCAGCAACGATGCGGTGATCTGGAACGTCAGGGTGATCAGGCCGATCTGGGCGAAGCTCAGGTCGTAGTTGGCCTTGAGCATCGGGTAGATCGCCGGCAGCACCGCCTGGATCAGGTCGTTGATCAGATGCGCCAGGGCGCAGAAACCGATGATGCGCATCACCAGCGGCGTGGCCGGGCTCGCTGCTGCGCTGGTGGACGCCGTGGTGGCGCTACTGGTGGCCATGTGCCTGAATCTCCGTCCGCAGTTTGGGATCCGATTATCGGGAAACAAATAGATACATAGCTACCTTTTTTATCCCTCTGTCGTGTCTTACTTGAAAATGGTTCTCAATATAATTAGCATCCTTGACTCATACCCCTGTCATCGTTGGGCAAAACGGCCCTTACCGCGAGCAGACCGATCCCATGAGCCCGATGCCCGCCAAACAGTTCCAGCCCGACCCTCAGCAGGAAGCGCTGGAATGGTTTTCGCTGTTGCGCCAGCCCGGTTGCGATGAAGCCCAGCGCCAGGCCTTCGCGGCCTGGTGCCAGGTGCCCCGTAACGCCCAAGCCTACGCCGAGCTGGAAACTTTCTGGCAACAGCTGCAACCAGCACCTGCCCGCCCTCGCCCACAGCAGATAAGCGTGCGCCGCAGCCAGGTGGGCAAGTGGTTGGCACTGGCTTTCCTGTTGGGGGTGGGCGCCGCTGCCTATCTGTACTGGCCGCTGATGCAACGCCTGGCCAGCGAGCTGCACACCGCGGTGGGCGAGCGCCGCAGTACGCGCCTGGCCGACGGCACGACACTGAACCTGGACAGCGCCAGCGCAATGAACGTCGACCTCCGCGGCCGCACCCGCCAGCTGCACCTGGTGCAGGGTCAGGTGTACATTGAAGTGATGCTCGATGGGCGGGCCATGGAAGTGGACGTAGGCAACGCGCGCATCCAGGTGTTCGGCACCCGCCTGCAGGTCGCCCGGCATGCAGGGCATGACGAGCTGGTGGTCCTCAGTGGCAAGGCCATGGTCATCCAGGGTGGTGAGCAGCGCATGGTTTCGACCGGCGAGCGGGTAACCTTCGATGACACCCGCATCGCCCCGGTGCAAAAAGCCGACCTGCAAACCGCCGACAGCTGGCGCACTGGGCGCCTGGAAGCCACCGACATGCCACTGGGGCAGGTGCTTGAGCGCCTTGCCGGCTATCAGGGGCAAAGGTTATGGATGATGGATGCACAAGTGGCCCATCGGCGCGTGAGCGGCGATTTCAACCTCGACCGGCCTGCCGCAAGCCTGGAATCGCTGGCTGCGGCCCAGCATCTGCAACTGCAGGGCGTGCTCGGGCACTGGCTGGTAGTGCGCTGAAACCGAACCCGGCCGCTAAGTTTTTGAAAGCGTGCAAATTTTTTTTGAAATGAGTGTTGACAGGGGGGCCGTTCAAGAGAATAATGCGCGCCATCGGCTACATAGCTCAGTTGGTTAGAGCATAGCATTCATAATGCTGGGGTCCGGGGTTCAAGTCCCTGTGTAGCCACCAAACAAGACGAAGGGCTTACCGCAAGGTAAGCCCTTTTTCTTTGCCTGCGATAAAGTATTCAGAACCACGTCCCCTGCTGGCCCAACAAGCATTTCGATCAACGCCCGCTCACGGCCCCCACGGCTGCCGCGCCCAGGCCTGCTCGAATGCAATCGCCCGCTCAACGAATGCCCGTCACCGCCACTGCCAGCCCCAGCCCGATCAACGCCATACCGATAACTCGGTCCACCAATACCTGCCGGTCGATCATGGCCGTGCGCAATGCCGTGCTGGAGAAAAACACTGCCACCAGGCTGAACCACAGCCAATGGGCAACGGACATGAATGCGCCATAGGCAAAAGCCAGTGTCAGCGAGCTGCCGGGTTGTACCACCTGAGTGAAGGCACTGATGACGAACAGCATCGTCTTGGGGTTGAGGGCGTTGGTCAGAAAGCCCGTGCGCAAGGCTTGCAGCACGCTGGCCGTGGATGGTCCGCCAGCCTCCAGGCTGATGCGCCGGGTGTTGGTCAGAGATTTGTAGCCGAGATAGACGAGGTAACCCGCCCCCAGCACCCTCATGGTGAGGAACAGCACCGGGTTGTGGCTGATGATCACGGCAATGCCCAGCACTGTGTACAGCACGTGCACCTGCACCCCCAGGGCAATGCCCACGGCTGCGGCCAGCCCGGCCTTGCGGCCCTGTGCATAACTGCTGCGGGTGACCATGGCAAAGTCGGCGCCGGGGCTGATGACGGCGAGGATGGTAAACAGGGCTACGGCGATGAGTTCGGTCATGTTGAAGCTCTCGATAGGCGATGAAAATGCACAGACGAAGTCATTATCGAGAGCTTAAGGTCCGGTAAAAATCGATTTATAGTGGGGCATATCTGATAGTTTTTCTCACAAAGGTGTAGTGCCTGCTCCCGCCTCTTCGCAGCACAAGGCTCCTCCCACATGGCGATACGAAAACCTGTAGGAGCAGCCTCGTGCTGCGAAGAGGCCGGGCCTGCCAAAACAAGCTCATGAAACTGCCGCCCCTCAACACACTCCGCTATTTCGACATCGCCGCCCGGACCGAGAACTTCGTGCGCGCCGCCGAGCAGCTGCATGTCACCCACGGCGCTGTCAGCCGCCAGGTGCGCCTGCTGGAAGAGAGCCTTGGCGTGGAGCTGTTCGAACGGCGCAACCGCGCCCTGTTCCTGACCCCGGCCGGCCGCGCCCTGCAAGGCACCACCCAGGCCATCTTCGAACAGCTCGAAGGGGCCGTGCAGCACCTGCAGCAGCAGGCCCGGGACAACGTGCTGGTACTGTCCTGCGAACCCACCATTGCCATGCGCTGGCTGATCCCGCGACTGCCCCGCTTCCATGCCGCCCACCCCGACCTGCAGTTGCACCTGGTGGCGGCAGGTGGGCCTCTGGACTTCGCCCGCAGCGGTATCGACCTGGCCATACGCCGCGACGACTTCCACTGGGGCAACCAGCTTTACAGCCTGAAAATCTGCGACGAATGGATCGGCCCCGTGGGCCGCCCTCCTGCCCCCCGCCAACTCGAAGGCCAGCGCCTGCTGCACAGCAGCACCCGCCCCGGCGCCTGGGCCAGCTGGCTACGCCTGAGCGGCCAGCAGGCCATGCACACCCAACGCAGTGACTACGAGCACTTCTACCTGTCGATCCAGGCAGCCAGCGCTGGCCTGGGCCTGGCCATGGCCTCAGCGCTGATGGTGCGCGACGAACTCGACAGCGGGCAGTTGCAGGCACCCTTCGGCTTTGTCCGCGACGGCTCGGCCTACCACCTGCTCAGCCCGCATTCCTTGGACGACAACGGTAAACGCCAGCGCTTCGCCGCCTGGGTGCTGGAGGAATGCGCCAGCTGCCTGGCTCATCTGGGCCTGGCGCAGAACGACGAGTCCGCACTGCCATTGCCACCCCAGGTGCGATAGCCGGCGGTATCGAGGTGGATGCGCCCGGAGGGGTAGCGGCCCAGCCCCATGTTCCAGGCCTGGCCATGCTGCTGCCAGAAACGGCACAGCGGGTTGGGGTCGGCCCAGGCCGGCAGCAGGATATCGACGGCGAAGGCGCGGGTGTGGGCGCTGTTGGCCGCCCCGCTGGCGCACACGTTCAGGCGCGGGTCGCGGTAGGCCGATACCACCTCGAACTGACGCAGCAGGCCCTGGGCAGACAAGGTCTGGATCAGCGACAGTGTCGAGCGCACGGCCGGCCAGTTGCTGGCGGGCGGCACGGCGAAGGGGGACGCATGGCACAGCTTCCAGTCCGAGGCCGAGCGCAACAACTGGTGGATAGGTACAACGCCGTAAAGGCGAGCGTCCACCAGCATTTCCCGGAACGGGCGTGTCTGGTGGTCGCCGGCCCACTGGGCAAACATCCACAGGTCGCGTTCGTCGGCGTGGGCGGTTGCGCTCAATGCCAGACTCAATGCCAGCAGCCTCCACTTGGTACGGCTCATATAGGCTCTCCTGGCCAACTTGATCGACGCTGCCATTCAGTTAAGCGGTTTGGGGCTGACAGGCAGAACGACTACTCCAAAGCCCGCAACCGATACTGCGGGGGCAACTGGGCAAAGCCGCTGATGGTGGTATCCAGGCTTTTCCAGCGCCCGTCCTTGATGCCATAGATGCAGCCATGCACCGACAGTTCCTGGCCGCGATGCCAGGCGTTCTGCACAATGCTGGTGTGGGCCACGTTGGCCACCTGCTGGATCACGTTCAGCTCGCACAGGCGGTCGACCCTGGCTTCTTCGCTGTCCAGTTTGGCCAGCTCGCCGCGCTTTTCGTAATACAAGTCGCGGATCGAGCGTAGCCAGCCATCGATCAACCCCAGCTGGCGGTCCTGCATGGCGGCGCGCACGCCACCGCAGCCGTAGTGGCCGGTGACCAGGATATGCCGCACCTTCAGCACCTCCACCGCATACTGGATCACCGACAGGCAGTTGAGGTCAGTGTGCAGCACCACGTTGGCGACGTTGCGGTGAACGAACAGATCGCCCGGCAGCATGCCGACGATTTCATTGGCCGGCACGCGGGCATCGGAGCAGCCGATCCAGAGAAACTCCGGGGTCTGCTGGCGGGCCAGCTTGGCGAAGAAGTCGGGGTCGCGCTGGTTGATCGCGTCGGCCCAGCGGGCGTTGTTGTCGATCAGTTCCTGCAGGTCATGCATGGTCGTTGCCTCATCAGGGTTTGCCTGGGTAACAGCGCCAAGCCCTGCAAGGTCAATCTTCGAGCAGGGTGCAGGCCATTACCAGGGCGTCTTCACGGCCGCCGGCAACCGGATAGTAGTCGCGGCGGCGGCCGATTTCGTTGAAACCGTAGCGTTCATACAAACGGTAGGCGGACTGGTTGCTGGCGCGCACTTCCAAAAAGCATTCGCGGCCATTGAGCTGGTAGGCCCGGGCCATCAGGTGCTCCAGCAGGCGCAGGCCCATGCCGCAGCCCTGGTTTTCCGGCTTGACGGTGATGTTGAGCAAGTGCGCCTCGTCGATGATCACGTTGATCACCCCGTGGCCCACCTGCTGCTCGCCATCGAACATCAGCCAGACCTCGTACGATTTGAGCGCATCCTGAAAGATTCCGCGGGTCCAGGGATGACTGAACGCGGCATATTCGATCTTCAGTACGGCATCCAGATCCGCCTCGGTCATTGGGCGGAAACTGATCGATTCACTCATTCAACGCTCTTCCAGCGCGCCATCAGCTGGCGCATGGCTTTCCAGACGTCCGCCTTGCGCTGCGGCTCGTCCATCAACAGTTCAAGGCCCGGCAACGCCCAGGCATCGCCCAGGCCATCGAGCTTCAGGGTTTGGTAATAGGCTTGGGCGTCGGCATTGGCGGCAAAGCGCAAGGCTGGCAGGCCGACCAGCCACAGCAAGGTGCAGGGGGCATCCTCCAGGCGGGCCTGGACAAAGCCCTGGACGAAATCGCGCGCGGCCTCGGGGCCCTGATCCATATTGCCGCGCACCAGCAGCGGCCAGCGCACCGGCTCGCCGATGATCTGCGGGGCGTCGGGCAGGCCGGCGGCGCGCAGCATGTCCTTGAGCAGCAGGTAGGACGGGTCGCGGCTCTGGAAGGGCTGGCCGGTGGCCAATTCCACCAATAGCAGGCAGCTGCCGGCGCGCAGCAGTTGCAGCGAGAAGCGCGGTGGCGGCACCGGGGCCGGGCGCGGGGCTGCTGGCTGCTCGTCGGCCTCGACGGGCTTGGCGGCAGGCTTGGGCGCGGTGCCCGGGCGCGGGATCTCGATTTTCGGTCGCTCGCCGGAGCGCGCCTGCGGGGTGGCCGGCGCGTCATTGCTGGCCGGCGCGGGCCGCACATCGAAATCAAGGGCATCGACCGGCGCTATCGGCAACAGCAGCTCGGGCCGCGACGGTGCGGCGAACGGCAGTTCGGCGCGCGGCAGCCAGTGCACCACTTGCATGGCGGACAGGAAGGCGCGGCGACGGGGTTCGGTGAGCAAAGGACGGGTATCCGAGGGGCTAAAACAATTGGCCATTCTAACGCTGTTGGCATTCGAGTGCCGCAACTGGTCGGCGGTTTTTTGTGGCTTGTTCCGGCCCTTTCGCGGGTGAACCCGCTCCCACATGGCCTTGTGCAGTACCTGTGGGAGCGGGTTCACCCGCGAAAGGGCCAGTGAATCCCCTACAAGGTTCAAGGTTATCTCTCATTACAGACCAAGGGGTGAAATCCTCCCCCCCGGATGCAGTACAATCGCCCCCTTTTTCTTGGCAACGAGTCGAAGCCAATGATCGAACCCAAGCGCGTCCTGCGCGCCCTAGCCGAACACTGGGCCCTGATCGAGCCGCTGTGCGAGCGTTTCGACCAAGGCACACTCAGCCTGGTGGAACTGCGCCAGCACGTGGCCCGCCAGCAGCTCGAGAGCACCCCGCAGGACATCACTCAGCTGCTCGACGTGTGGATCCGCCTGGATATCCTGGTCCCGGTGGCCAAGAGCCCGAACCGGTTCGAGCTAAACGCGCAGATCCACGACTTCCTCGCCTACCTGCGCCGCGAACACCGGCTGGGCCTGTGCCTGGAGATCGAAGCCTACCTGCGCCACCTGGAGCGCCTTGCCGGGCACATCCAGGACGCCTTCGACAACCGCGACAGCGACGACCTGGCGCGCCAGCTGCGCCTGCTCGACATGCGCGTGCGCGATGTGCTGAAAAAGCTCGACAACGACGAGCAGGCACTGGTGGCCGTGGCCGAACGGGCCAAGACCAGCAACCGGCAGATTCCGCTGCGCCAGCGCTATGCCGAAGTGCTGGCCACCTGGGACGAGTACGTCGAGCCGATGATCCAGCTGGTCAACGCCGACGGTGCCTTCGAACAGGGCGTGCGCAAGGTCGAGACCGTGCTGCTGAAACTGCTGGGCGAACAGGCGCGCCTGGGCCACCTGGTCGACGACGACATGCTGCTGCGCACCCACGCGCGCATCCTGGAAATGCAGACCAGCGCCCAGCTGACCCTGCGCCATGCCCGCGAACTGCTGCTGCCGCTGCGCGAAGAAGCCCGCCGGCACAACGCCGTAACCCGTGGCGCCGCGCTGGCCCTGTCGGTGATCCGGCGCAAGGGCATCGATGCCGTGCCGCAAGCGGCAATGCCGATGTTCACCCGACCGCAAAGCACCTTCCTCGGTAGCGCCAGCCAGGTCGAAGCCTATGTCTACGCCCTGGCCCGCTTCGAGCCCAAGCCGGCGCGCTTCCCCAAGGCGCACAAGACCCAGTCCGACGCCCTGCCGCGCGCACCGCGTACGGTCAAGGAAATGCTCGAACGCTGCGAACAGGCCCTGCCGCTGCCAGACCTGATGGTCTGGCTGCTGGAACAGGAACCCGAAGGCGCCACCGACGAGCTGCTGTACTGGTTCTCGCGCCTGTCGCGAGAAAAGCGCTTCAGGCGCGAACGCCTCGAGCGGCGCGAGTACACCACCCAGGAACACCTGGTCAGCCTGCGCTCGTTCGCCCTGACCTCCAGCCGCGAAGACGCCACCAGCGCGCCTACCGAACCCACCGCGAGCCCAGCCCATGCATCTTGATCTTTCCGAACTGTCCCAGCTCGCGCCGATCTTCCGCGAGCTGTTCAAAGGTTTCCACGTCAGCCGCCGCGACCCCGAGCTGTACGCCCAGCTGTCGAACTTCCAGGACCAGTACCGCACGTTGTTCAAGGCCCTGGGCTTCGAACTGGTCTGCGACACCCGTGGCTTCTACTACTTCGTGCCGGACATGACCGCCGCGCAGGTCAACAAGACCGCGCAGCGCCTGTCGCTGTTCACCTTCATCCTGGTCGAGCACCTGGCCGACCAGGGCCGCGACCCGATGGCCGTGCTCGACGGCGGCAGCATCGGCCGCGACGAGCTGCCCTCGCTGCTGGACAAGTACCGCGACCTGTTCCTGCAGGCCGAAGTGCAAACGGTCGAAGAGCTGGAAGAAAAGATCCTGCGCCGCATGACCCAGCTCGGCTTCGCCCATGAAGAAGGCGGCATCTACCGCTTCCTGCCGCCGATGCACCGCTTCCTCGACGTGTGCCTGTCGGTGCAGCAGGACCGCGACCTCGCCGCCACCCTGCACAGCGACCTGCCGCTGCCGACCCCGGTGCTGGTCGAGGAACAAAGCGCCGAAGAACTCAACCGCACCGATGACCCGCTCGACCTCACGCCGTTCGAAGGCGACGAAAGTGAAGAGGACGCCCTGGCCCGGGCCATCCGCGAAGAGCAACAGGAGATTGACGCATGAGCCAGGAACGCTACGGCATCCGCCGCTTCGCATTGCTCAACACTGCCGGCTACAGCCTTGGCCTGTTCCCGCTGGAGCACCCGCTGTCGGTATACGGCGCCAACAACCTGGGCAAATCGGCGTCGATCAACGCCCTGCAGTTCCCGATCCTGGCGCGCATGTCGGACATGAGCTTCGGCAAGTACAGCCTCGAGCAGTCGCGCCGCTTCTACTTCGCCAGCGACACCTCGTACATTCTCTGCGAACTGAGCCTGCCCCACGGCCCGCATGTGATCGGCGTGGTCGGGCGCGGTCCGGGCGGCGGTTTCGGCCACCAGTTCTTCGCCTACAAGGGCGAACTGGACCTGGCTCACTACCAGAAGAACGACACCTGCCTGCGCCAGAAAGAGCTGTTCACCAACCTCGAGCGCCTGGGCATCAAGGCCTATGAGCTGAAGCCGGACGAACTGCGCCGACTGCTGGTTGGCGGCCATACTTCGGTGCCGCTGGACCTGACCATGATCCCGCTGCGCTCCACCAGCGAGCAAAGCCTGAAAACCTTCCGCGCACTGTTCATCAACCTGCTGCACATGCGCGAAATCACCGCAGCCAAGCTCAAGCAGCTGTTCCTCGATGCCTTCGAGCACAGCCTGCGTTCGGGCAGCGTCGATTACATCGCCGCCTGCGAAGAGGCCTTCCGTGACGTGCGCCGCATGGAGCAGGACTACAACGCCCTTGTCGCCGCCGGCCCTCTGGTCGAAGCTTTGGCCGGTGGTGTGGCCCAGCGCGATATCCTGCGCGGCAAGCTGCACCGTATCTCGCCGGTGCTCGACACCCTGCTCGGCACCTGGCAGGAATACGCCATGGCGCGCAAGGAGGAGCTGGTCATCCAGTCCGAGCACTACCGTGGCGAGCAGGACCGCCTGCAGAACGACCAGCGCGGCGGCACTCAGGAGCTGATGCGCCTGGAGCGTGAAATCAGCGGCATCCAGCGCTGGCTGGGCGAGCTGTCGGTGCTCAAGCACCGCTTCGCCCTGGTCGATGACGTCAAGGTGCTGGAGCAGCAGCTGCTGGCGGCCAAGGACGCTCACGACGAACTGGCCGGCGCCCTGGCCCAGTCGCGGCAGTTCAGCGCCGAAGACCTGGACGAGCGCGTGCGCGACCTGGAACAACGCCTGAAACAGGTCAAGCAGCAGCTGGACCACGCCGACAACAACAGCTACGCGCGCCTGCGGGAAGAATTTTCGCAGCAGGATGTCGACCGCCTGATGCGCCTGTTCAACGGCGCGCTGTTCAGCCTGCCGCTGGGCGACCGCGGCATCGAGCTGGAAGACAGCGACCTGTGGGTAAAATCCCTGGAAGCGGTGCTGGACGGCTTCAAGGGCGAGCGTTTCGAGGCCCCAGGCCTTTCCATCGACCTGACCCACATCGACCCACCGGCGCTGCAGGCTCTGGCCGATCGCGCCGCCCTGCGCGACCAGAAAGAGCGCCTGGAAAAAGAGCTGAAGCAGCTCAGGACCCAGCAGGCCGTGGCCGCCGACCGCTCCGCCTCCAAGGCGCAGACCGAAACCCTGTACCAGCAGGTGCTGGATGCGCAGAAGGCGCTGGAAGACTTCCGCCGCAGCGAAACCCTGGCCGCTGAAGAGCCGGAGAAGCTGGAACACCTGTCGCAGCTGGAAGCCGCCCAGGACGAGCTCAAGCGCTCCAGCGACGCCTTCACCGAACGCGTCCAGCAACTGTCGGCCAAGCTGCAACTGGTCGGTCGGCAACTCGGCGACCTCGAGTCCAAGCAGCGCACCCTGGAAGACGCCCTGCGCCGTCGTCAGTTGCTGCCGGCCGACCTGCCCTACGGCACGCCGTACATGGAAGCCATCGACGACTCGATGGACAACCTGCTGCCGCTGCTCAACGACTACCAGGACAGCTGGCAGGGCCTGCAGCGCGTCGACAACCAGATCGAGGCGCTGTATGCCCAGGTGCGCCTGAAAGGCGTGGCCAAGTTCGACAGCGAAGACGACATGGAGCGCCGCCTGCAGTTGCTGGTGAACGCCTACGCGCACCGCACCGACGAAGCCCTGACCCTGGCCAAGGCACGCCGCGCGGCAGTCACCGACATCGCCCG
>NZ_JABMCW010000641.1:0-1343 GCF_013179705.1 Pseudomonas sp. CM25
GCCGAACAGATGGTGCGCCAGACCCGTGAGGCCGCCGGTTTCTACGCCGAACGCTTCCGCCTGGGCGCGCTCTATTCGCTGACGGTGAAAACCGTGCCCAAGCTGGTCATGGGCCTGAAACTGCGCCGCAGCGAACTGAATATCGACCTGACCCTGGGCTCGAACACCGACTTGCTCCAGCGCCTGAAAAACCACGAGCTGGAAGCCATCCTGGTCTCGCTGGACGAGAGCGTCAGCGACCCGGCCTGCGAGCAGCTGCCGCTGTTCTCCGACGACATCTTCCTCGCCGTCCCCACCGACTCGCCCTTCGCCGGGCAGCCCGAGGTGGACCTGGCCGACCTGGCCGACTCCACCTTCATCACCCTCACCCAAGGCTTCGCCACCCACCGCGATGGCGCGCGAGTGTTCCAGCAAGCCGGCTTCGAACCGAAGGTGGCCATGCAGGTGAACGACATCTTCACCTTGCTCAGCATGGTCAGCTCGGGCGTGGGCTTCGCCTTGCTGCCCGGGCGCATCGCCGCGGTTTACGAAAACCGCGTCAGGTTGATTGCCTTGCAGCCGCAGTATCGCCTGCAGCAGCATATCGGTGTGGTGTTTCTGAAGGCGCGGGAGCGTGAGCCGAACCTGCTGGCTCTGCTGGCGGAATGCCGGATGTACAGCCGGGAGCGCTGAGCCGCTGGGCGGCACATCGCCCTTGCAGCCACACCGCCACTGCCGCCAGCCCGGCAGGGATCAACAACGCTGCGAAAACCTGCGCAAAGCTCCAGCCCAGGGCCAGCATCTGGGCCCCGGCAAAGGCGCTGAGCACCGCGCCAATGCGGCCGATGCCACTCATCCAGCTGGCCCCTGTGGCCCGCGCTTCGGTGGGGTAGAACGCTGCCGCCAGTGCATTCATGCCAACGCTCGCGCCATTCAGGCCAAAGCCCACGGCGCTGGCAATCGCGCACAACCAGGCAAAGTCTCCGGCCACTTGGCCGATGGCAAAGATGACCGCGCCACTGAACAGGAAGGTCAGCATCAGCACCCGCTGCGGGTTGCAGCGGTCCATGGCCCACCCCACCGAAATCGCACCCAACGGCCCGCCTATCTGGAAACAGGCAGTGACAATGGCCGCTTCGGATACCGAAAAACCCCCGCCCTCCTTGACCAGCGTCGGCAACCAGCCGCTGAACAGGTAGACCAGGAACAACGCCAGTATGTAACCGGCCCAGAGCATGCAGGTGCCAAAGCGGTAGCGTGGCGAGAGGATGGTGCCGATCGCCCCACCCCTGGCCCTTGGGGTGACCGGCATGACGAAGGTGCAGTCGGCGTTGGCGTGCGCGGGTGACAGCCGGCGGACAATC
>NZ_JABMCW010000642.1:0-1333 GCF_013179705.1 Pseudomonas sp. CM25
CCTTCCACGGCATCCTTGTGCACCAGCCACTTGGTGGTGACCATGGTTTCCTGGGCGCTGATCGGCCACACGGTGAAGACGATGATGTGGTCACCCATGCAGTGGTTCCACGAGTGCGGCAGGTGCAGGATGCGCATCGAACCCAGGTCCGGGTTCTTGATGCGGCCCATCAGCTTCTGGCAGGCCTGCTTGCCGTCCATGGTCATCGACACGGTGCCCTTGAGCAGCGGCATGCGCACGATGCGGTTACGCAGGCCGTGGCTTTTGTGCAGGTAAGGGATTTTCTCGGCTTCCCAGGCGGCGGCAGAGCTGGCCACGTGGTCCTTGAATTCCTGGCTGGCGCGCGGGTCGTTGGTGTCGTCCCACTCCAGCAGGGTTTGCAGCAGTTCCGGGTGCGAACCGCTGCAGTGGTAGCACTCGCGGTTGTTTTCCAGCACCAGTTTCCAGTTGGCCTTTTCCATCAAGGTGGTGTGCACGGCCACCTTGGTGTTCTCCATGTCGTACGGTTCCATGTAGTGCTCGAGGGTGCCCAGGAACTCGTCGATGGCAGGCGGGTTTTCCGCCAGGCTGATGAAGATGTATCCGCCGGAAACCTTCACGTGTACCGGTTTCAGGCCGTACTCCTTCATGTCGAAGTCGGCGCCCATTTCGGTGCCGGCGAACAGCAGGCGGCCGTCCAGCTCATAGGTCCACTGGTGGTAGTGGCAGACCAGCTTGGCCACTTTGCCCTTGTCGCTCACGCACAGCCGCGAACCGCGGTGGCGGCATACGTTGTGGAAGGCATGCACCTTGCCTTCGGCACCGCGCACCACCAGGATCGGGTTCTTGCCGATCTGCAGGGTGATGTAGTTGCCTTTTGCCGGGATTTCGCAAGTCATGCCGGCGATCAGCCATTCTTTCTGGAAGATCTCCTGCATGTCGATCTGGAACAGACGCTCGTCGGTGTAGAAAGGCTGGGGCAGCGAGTAGGTGCGCTCGCGGGTCTGCAACATCTCGGCGGTGGCCTTGCGTGCAGGTTCCAGTGGATCGCCCAGGCTCAGGGTTGCGGTGACGTCCATCGTGTATTCCTCGGGGCCGTGTGCGGCCGGCAAAAGGTGGCTAATCGTTGTTGTGGTGCCGCAAGGTTGCTCTTGAAAAGCAGCGAGTTGTTTTGCCGTGGAGTGTGCGTCCGAAGACGCCGCGAACCGTATCCATGGACGACATGGCCGATTTGAATAACGACGCCCCAGCCCTTGTATTGCGGGGCTGGTCGCGATAAGCACGCCGATGTCGCTGGCAGGAATGTACGTCGCTCACGGGTTGAGCATTATCGGAGCCATGAAAAGGGCCATAG
>NZ_JABMCW010000643.1:0-1330 GCF_013179705.1 Pseudomonas sp. CM25
GCCGAGGCCCTGGGGCAACGCCTGCAACTGGGCCTGCAGACGCTACTGCGCCAGCACCCCTGCGGCAGCCAGGTGCAGCTGCGCTGCGCCGGCCTGTTGCTGGGCCTGGAGTTCGCCGATGCGGGGCTGGCGGCAAACATGGTCATGCACCTGATCGACCAACGCATCGTGGTCAACCATTCGCTCAACGATCACCGGGTAATTCGCCTGACCCCGCCAGCCCTGTACAGCGACAGCGACGTTGAGTGGCTGCTGGGCGGCTTTGCCCGGGCCATTGCCCGCACCTTCGAATAGGACACCGTAATGAAAGAAGTCAGCCTGAACGCCCATGTTCCCAGCCAGAGCGCCGAACAGGTCTACGCCGCCATCAGCAACTTCAGCGTGTACCCGCAGTTGTGCGAATCGGTGCGCAACATCGAGATCGAGTCGATCCACGAGCACGAGGTGCTGAGCAACTGGGAGGTGAACTTCCACAGCGGCATCCTCAAATGGCAGGAGCGCGATGTCTTCGACCCCGCCAACCTGCATATCCATTTTCGCCAGACCGCGGGCGACATCGACCACTTTTCCGGCTCGTGGCAAGTCAGCGAAACCGCCGAAGGCGCCAGCATCGCCTTCCGCTCCTGCTTCGACCTGGGCTTGCCGATGCTTGCCGACATGCTCGACCCGGTTGCCCGGCAAGCGATCCGCGACAACATCAGCGCCATCATCCATGGCCTGTTCCCGAACAGCCAGATCAAGGATTGATGCCATGCCCTTGTCACTCCTGCAAAACGCCAGGCACGCCCTGCAACGCTTTGCCCCAGGCTTTGCCAACCTGCTGAGCGAATTGCCGTTCGAACAGCGCGAGGCTGCAGGCAGCCCGGTGGTGGACTGGTTCAAGCATACCGGCCCGGTTGCCCTGCTGGTGCCCAAGGCCAGCGGGGGCCTGGGTGCCAGCGCCCGCGAAGCGCTGCACGTGCAGCTGGCCCTCGGTGCCCTGTCGCCCTCGCTGGCCGTGGCCAGCACCATGCATCAGTTTTCCGTGGCGAGCCTGGTCGCCGTGGTGGCCCAGGGCGCAGGCGCCGAAGGCCTGCTGTTGTCGGCCATCGCCCGGCAGCGCCTGCTGCTGGCTTCGGGCTTTGCTGAAGGCGTGCCCGGTGGCGGCATTCTCGATGCCGGCATGGAAGCCGTGCAACTGGCAGACGGCGTGCGCCTGAGTGGCAGCAAGCAACCGTGCAGCCTGAGCACCTCGATGGACCTGCTCACGGCCAGCTTCAGCCGCGCCGGCGAGCATGGCGAAGAACTGATGATCGCGATGATCCCGGCGACCGCACCGGGCATCAGCCAC
>NZ_JABMCW010000644.1:0-1311 GCF_013179705.1 Pseudomonas sp. CM25
GGGCTGTGGAAACCTCTCCAGTCGTTGGTGTCGCGGATCTGGTGCAGGCGTTGGGTGAGTTCTTGCAGGTTCATCGGGGTCTCCTAATGCTGCATAGCTTCTGCCCAGGCCCGATGCAAAGCAAGCACCTAAAGCCGATCCCAGCGCCCGACCATATGCAGCACGCCGCCATGCCCATCCAGCCGTAACTGACCCGAAGGCCCCGCCTCGGTGGCGCTGAGCACTACCTCTGACGGCAGTCGCACCGGCTTGCGGAAATCCACTTCGAAGGCATAGCCACTGTGCGGCAGATGCCCGTTCAACGCTGCCAGAGCCATGGCCTTGCTCCACATGCCATGGGCGATGGCCGTAGGGAAGCCGAACAGCCGCGCACTGGCGGCGCTGAGGTGGATAGGGTTGTAGTCCCCGCAGACCTTGGCATAGCGCCGACCGATGTCACTGTCGGCGTACCAGCGGGTGGCCTCGGGCAGTGATGCTGGCTCACCCTCGGCAGGCTCTGCTGTTGCCCCTTCGAGCTTCAGCCCGCGCACCAGCATGCGGCTGGTCTCGCGCCACAGCAGGCCGATGCTGTCTTCAGCCTCGGTGACCAGGTCGAAGGTGCCGCCCTTGGCATGGGGCTGTAGATTATTTGCGTACACCGCAAAGCGCAGCCCCTCGACACCGCCAAGCGGGCGCAGCACTTCGATGCGGTTGTGCAGGTGCACCAGGCCCAGCAGCGGGAAAGGGAAGCCTTGGCCAGTCATCAACTGCAGCTGCAGGGTGAAGGCCATGATGTGTGGATAAGTACCCGGCAGCCGCCCGTTGTCGGGGAAGTGGCAGAGCCGCCGATAGGCGCCGAGGTTGTCCGGCTGAACCCGGATGAAGCAACGCAGGCCATCCTGCGGAAGTTGCTCGCCGCTGATCTTGCGCTTGCTCGCTGCACGCAGGTACAGGCTGGCGCGCGAAGCGGGGCTGTGCAGGTCGTGCCATTGTCGGTCCATGCTTACGCCCCCATCAGTGCCTGGCCACATACGCGCAGCACCTGGCCATTGACCGCCCCGGAGCCTGGCTGGCTGAGCCAGGCGATGGCTTCGGCGACGTCCTGCGGGCGGCCACCCTGGCCCAGGGTACTCAAGCGCCTGCCGGCTTCGCGCAGGCCCATGGGCATTGCCGCCGTCATGTGCGATTCGATGAAGCCGGGCGCCACGGCATTGATGCTGCCACCCCGTTCGGCAAGCCTGGGCGCCCAGGCCTGGGCCAGGCCAATCAGGCCGGCCTTGCTGGCGGCATAGTTGGCCTGCCCGCGGTTGCCGGCGATGCCGCTCACCGAGG
>NZ_JABMCW010000645.1:0-1299 GCF_013179705.1 Pseudomonas sp. CM25
AGCGGCGCTGGCCTTCGGCGTACAGGGTGTCGAACGCCAGGGACGACTTGCCGGAACCGGACAGGCCGGTGATCACGATGAGTTTGTCCCGGGGCAGGGTCAGGTCGATGTTCTTCAGGTTGTGGGTACGTGCCCCACGAATCAGGATCTTGTCCACTGCGGCCTCGCTCGGCGGGCATAAACAAAGAAGTATACGGCG
The DNA here is from genome assembly GCF_013179705.1 of Pseudomonas sp. CM25. Lineage (NCBI taxonomy): Bacteria > Pseudomonadati > Pseudomonadota > Gammaproteobacteria > Pseudomonadales > Pseudomonadaceae > Pseudomonas > Pseudomonas sp. CM25. Next base: position 200 of record NZ_JABMCW010000645.1, read on the forward strand.
CCCTGCCAGTACGCGGCAAAGCGTCGCGTAGATGCCCTCAAGCTGTCGGACTGATAGAATCGCCGCCGGTTCATACGAGGTTAATCCATGCACGACACCCACAACGAGCGCATGAGCAGCGGCGAAACCCGCGCTGCTGGCGGCCTGGCCCTGGTCTTTGCCTTTCGTATGCTGGGCATGTTCATGGTCCTGCCGGTGCTGGCTACCTACGGCATGGACCTGGCCGGTGCAACCCCCGCACTGATCGGCCTGGCCATCGGTGCCTATGGCCTGACCCAGGCAGTGCTGCAGATTCCGTTCGGGATGATTTCCGACCGTATCGGCCGCCGGCCGGTGATTTACCTGGGGCTGGTGATCTTCGCCCTGGGCAGCGTACTGGCGGCGCAGGCCGACTCCATCTGGGGGGTGATCGCCGGGCGTATCCTGCAGGGCGCCGGGGCGATTTCCGCAGCGGTCATGGCATTGTTGTCCGACCTTACCCGCGAGCAGCACCGGACCAAGGCGATGGCCATGATCGGCATGAGCATCGGCCTGTCGTTCGCCGTGGCCATGGTTGTCGGCCCCTTGCTGACAAGTGCATTCGGGTTGTCAGGATTGTTCCTGACAACGGCAGGACTTGCCCTGGTGGGTATCCTGTTGATCGCGTTCGTCGTGCCCAACACCCACAGCATCCTGCAGCACCGAGAGTCGGGGGTGGCACGCCAGGCAATCGGCCCGACCCTGCGCCACCCGGACCTTCTGCGCCTGGATGTGGGCATTTTCGTCCTGCATGCCATTCTCATGGCCAGCTTCGTCGCACTGCCACTGGCCTTTGTCGAGCGCGGCGGCCTGCCGAAGGAGCAGCACTGGTGGGTATACCTGACCGCGTTGTTCATCTCATTTTTTGCAATGGTACCGTTCATCATCTACGGCGAAAAAAAGCGCAAGATGAAACGCGTACTGGCCGGGGCGGTCAGTGTGTTGCTGCTGGTGGAGCTGTTCTTCTGGCAGTGGGCTGACGGTTTGCGCGGACTGGTGATCGGCACCGTGGTATTCTTTACTGCATTCAACCTGCTGGAGGCATCGTTGCCTTCACTGGTGAGCAAAGTGTCGCCTGCAGG
>NZ_JABMCW010000646.1:0-1282 GCF_013179705.1 Pseudomonas sp. CM25
CCGCCAGCCCCACCACCGGCGCGTACTCGGCCACGGTCTGCCAGTCCTTGGTCAGGGCCAGCACAATGGTGAACGCCAGGAACAGCGCCGCCACCAGCTTCATCGGTTTCTCCATGCGCCCCGCAAAGCCGGGGGCGAAACGCCGAATCAGCATACCCAGGGCCACCGGCAGCAAGACAATGGCAAACACCTGCATGACCTTGCCAAACTGCAACGGGATGGCCTGGTCCGATGCCATGAACCAGCCCAGCGACAGGTTCACCAGCAACGGCATGGTCAGGATCGCAATCAGCGAGTTGACGGCCGTCAGGGTGATGTTCAGCGCCACGTCGCCATGGGCCAGGTGGCTGAACAGGTTGGCCGTGGTGCCACCCGGTGATGCTGCCAGCAGCATCAGCCCCACCGCCAGCGCCGATTCCAGGCCAAAGCCATTGGCGATCAGGAAGCATACCAGCGGCAACAGCAGAATCTGGCAGGCCAGGCCGATCACCACCGGCTTGGGATACTTCACCACCCGGGCGAAGTCGGCCAGGGTCAGCGACAACCCAAGGCCGAGCATGATGATGCCCAGGGCAAGCGGCAGGAACGCGGTAAGCAAGGGCGAGGCGGTCATGGGCGTGTCTCTTGGGCGAAGGATCCCGACGAGTGTAGGACGGCCTCGATTGATAGCTAATTGCAAAGAGCCAGCTCTTGGTAACTGTTTGTTACCGGCAAACCGGCCATCGCGCCCGCATGCCGCATTGCAGCAGGCCTGCAGGCACAGTAGCATTCCCGCTTTTACCGAGGATTAGCCTTTCATGCCGTTCCAGCAAGGTCTGCTTGCCACTCCGGTGCCGGCGCACGCCCGTCACCTGTTCTTCACCCTGCAGTCGCCCGAGGCGTTGCCTGCCGCTCTCGATGCCTTGCTGCCGCAGATCGATGGCGTACAGCTGATCCTGGGCGTCGGAGCACCGCTGGCCAAGGCCATGGGCCGCGAAGTGCCGGGCCTGCGTGCGTTTCCGCAGCTGGATGCCGCCGTGGAAAACCCGAGCACTCAGCACGCCTTGTGGTTGTGGCTGCGCGGCAACGAGCGCGGCGATCTGTTGCTGCGTGCCCAGGCCCTGGAACAGCTGCTGGCGCCGGCCCTGCGCCTGGCCGACAGTGTTGATGCCTTCCTGCACCGTGGCGGCCATGACCTGACCGGCTACGAGGATGGCACCGAAAACCCGGTGGACGAAGACGCCGTGCAGGCAGCCATTGCGGCAGACGGCTCCAGTTTTGCAGCCTTTCAGCTGTGGAAGCA
>NZ_JABMCW010000647.1:0-1267 GCF_013179705.1 Pseudomonas sp. CM25
CTACGACGAAGTGCAGGCCTACACCCGGTGGCTGGCGAAAACCACCGGCAAGCCCTACCGCATGGTCAGCGAAGCCGAACGCGAATACGCCGCCCGCGGCGGCTCCGCCGGTGCGTTCCCCTTCCCCTTCGACGAGCCGGGCAAGTACGAGATCAGCAAGCACGCCAACACCTACGGCCCACGCGATGGCTACACCTACACCGCCCCGGTGGGCAGCTACCCGGCCAATGCCTTTGGCATGTACGACATGCACGGCAACGTCTACGAGTGGGTTGCCGACTGCTACCACGAAAGCTATCAAGGCGCCCCCGCCGACGGCAGCGCCTGGATCCAGGACCCCAAGTGCATCCGCGCGCACATGCGTGGCAACGACTGGGGCGAGCCGCCGATCTTCTCGCGCTCGGCCAACCGCAACGACCGCCTCAAGACCACCCGCGGCGACTTCCTCGGTTTTCGCGTAGCACGCGAACTGTGAAGTTGTGACGCGGTTAACGCAGCGCCGACAAAAAAATCGCCAATAAGAATCGTTCCGGTTTTTTGCAGGTGCTGCGTCCCATAGCTGACATAGAAAAAAACCCTCTGCCAACGAGACCGCAATAGATGTCCAAGTCCTTGCCCGGCCCGCTCAACCCGCTTGCCAAAGCGTTACTGATCCGTCATTCCCTTCGCCCACAGCGCGCGTTGTCGCGCATTGGCCTGGGCATGGCCCTGTCCGGGGCGCTGGTTGCCCAGGTGCAGGCGCAGGAATGGACCCTGGATATTCCTGCGCAGTCGATGAACTCGGCGTTGCAGGCGCTGGCCAAGCAGACCGATACCCAGTTGCTGTATAGCCCGGAAGATATCAGCGGGGTCCGCTCCGCTACGCTGAAGGGGCGTCACGACCTCGCCTCGTCGCTGCGTATCCTGCTGGGGGGCAGCGGCCTGCGCTATCAGATCGACGGCGACACGGTCACCGTCACGGCGAGTTCAGCCGCAAAGGACGGCCAGGTCGAGCTTTCGGCGACCAACGTCAATAGCATGGGCCTTGGGGCCACTACCGAAGGCACGGGTTCCTATACTACTGGCGTCACCAGCACCGCCACTCGCATGAATCTGTCTATCCGCGAAACGCCGCAGAGCATCAGCGTTGTCACCCGCCAGCAGATGGACGACCAACACTTGGCAAGCATCACCGACGTGTTGAAGCAGAACCCGGGCATCACCATGTCCCAGGACGGTGGCGAGCGTTTTCACATTTACTCGCGCGGCTCGGAAATCAGCACGTACC
>NZ_JABMCW010000648.1:0-1261 GCF_013179705.1 Pseudomonas sp. CM25
CCTTTGGTAACTCTCGGAGCGGTTTTTTTTTGGTTGGCATACATGCACCTCTTACTCATGTTATGCCCGAACACAAAATTTCTGACACCCTCGCCCCACGGCTCACTCCTCAAACCGTATCGGACACAGCGCCACCCCTTCCAGCTTCTGCAACTCCTCGATGACCTGCGGCCTGGCCCGATGCAAGGTCAGGCTTCCGCCAGAGCGCATCAACCGCCGCGCCTCGCGATGCAACATATCCACACCCGAGTAGTCGATAAAATTCACCTGCCGCGCATCGATCACCACATGCGGCCCCTGGCAGCGCTGCAAGCGGACCTGCAGGTAATGCGCCGCGCCAAAGAAGATCGACCCGCCCACCCGCAGCACGTCCGCTTCCCCTTCACGGCTCTGCTGCACCCGTGGCCGTGAGGTTCGCTTGAGGTAGAAGAACAGCGAAGCCAGCACCCCGGCATAAATTGCTGTCTGCAACTCCAGCAGCAGGGTCGCCGCCGCTGTCAGCAGCATGACCAGAAACTCCGAGCGGCTGACGCGGAACAATGCCCGAATCCCCCGATGGTCAACCAGCCCCCAGCAGATCAGCAGGATACTCCCGGCCATGGCCGGGATCGGCAGGTGCGCGATCAGCCCTGCCCCGGTAACCGCGAACAAGGCCACCCACAGTGCCGAAAACACCCCGGCCATGGGCGAGCGGGCGCCTGCCTCATAACTCAGGCCCGAGCGGGTGAAGGACCCGGCAGACAAATAACCCGAGAAAAAAGCCCCGGCGATGTTCGACAGGCCCTGTGCACGTATTTCCTGATCAGGGTCGATCAGCTGTTCAGAGCGTGCCGACAGCGAGCGGGCAATCGACAGGCTGGTCACCAGCCCCAGCATGCCCACCGCCACGGCGCTGGGCAGCAGGCGCAGCATGAGTTCCAGGTCCAGTAACGGCAGCGGGCTGAAGGGCGGAAGCTGCCCGGTGAAGGCTGCCACCCGCGGCACATGGCCAAACCAGCCTGGCAGCAGCCAGGCCACCACGCTGACCAGAATCAGACTTATCAACAGGCTGGGCCATCGTGGGCGCCAAAGCTTGCACGCTATGCCGATCGCTACAGTAGCCAGGCCCAGGGCCAGCGCTGGCCAGTCGACCTCACCGGCATGGCTGGCCAGGTCCTGCACGGTTTTCAGCGCCGTGGCCTGGCTTGGCAGGTTCATGCCCAGCAGGTTGGGCAGCTGGCCCAGGGCGATGACGATGGCCGCGCCGAGCGTGAACCCCAGC
>NZ_JABMCW010000649.1:0-1253 GCF_013179705.1 Pseudomonas sp. CM25
TGCCATCCCGGTCACGAGGGATATCCAGCCTTAGCGGGCCATCACCAGTGAGTACCGTTTTGCCGCTCTTCCCATTTCGCTGGTTGGTTTCATCCTCCGGGCGCTGCGCGCCCGGTGGATAGCCCAGGTGATGACCCAGTTCGGCATTCAAGGCTCGCTCTATCAGCGCCTTCTTGAATGCCGCAGAGGCTTCTTCGATGGCTTCTGCGGTCATCAGCGGAACAGCGGAAAACTGTTTCAGCAGCTCTTGCGGAACCTTTGGTAACTCTCGGAGCGGTTTTTTTTTGGTTGGCATACATGCACCTCTTACTCATGTTATGCCCGAACACAAAATTTCTGACACCCTCAAAAATCCAGGCTGCTCGCCAGCCTGGATTCGTTCTCAAGCCTTATTCAGATACATCCGCGTAGTCAGCAAGTACACCGGCAACCCCGACACCACAATCAACAGCGCCGCATAAGGCGCCGCCGCCGCAAACTCGACGTTGGCCGTATGCGCCCACACTTCGGTAGCCAGGGTGGTCATGCCGGTCGGGCTGAGCAGCAAGGTCGCCGTCAGTTCCTTCATGGCATCCAGGAACACCAGCGCGAAAGCTGCTGCCATCGCCGGGAAGATGATCGGCAAGGTCACCCGGCAGAACGCGGCAAAGCTGCTCGCGCCCAGGGTGCGGGCGGCTTCTTCCAGCGTCGGCGAAGCCTTGTTCAGCGCGGTGCGCACCGGCGATTGCGCCAGCGGCAAGAACAGCAGCGCATAGGCCAGCAGCAGCAAGGCCGTGGTCTGGTACAGCGCCGGCACGTAGTGCAGGGCGAAGAATACCAGGGTCAGGGCAATCACCAGGCCGGGCAGGGCGTGCAGCAGGTAAGGCAGGCGCTCGGCCCAGATCGCCAGGCGGCCTTTGTAGCGCACCACCAGGAAGCTGATCGGCAGCGCCAGCAGCACGCAGAAACCGGCACCACCCAGCGATACCGACAACGAGGTGAACAACGCCTTGGAGATGGCTGCCACCGGGAATGCCGCCGACGAACCAACGCTCAGCCAGTAGCCAAGCATCGCCAGCGGAATGCCACTGCCAAGCACCGCCAGGGCCACACAAAGAAGCTGCGCCAGCACCGCCCAGCCACGCAGCCTTACCGGCTGTGCGCGGCGCGCCACGCCTTGGCCGATGCGCACATGGCGAGCCTTGCCGCGCACCCGCAGCTCCAGCCACAGCATCACCAGGCACATCGCCAGCAGCACGGCGGACAGCATCGCC
>NZ_JABMCW010000065.1:0-21112 GCF_013179705.1 Pseudomonas sp. CM25
GAAGAGGAGGAAGGGCCGGAAAACGAAGTCGACAACCAAGGCGGTGAGCACTTCGTGGCTGACGAACAAGTGACCGACCGCCATGTCGGCTTCCAGGTCAACGGCATGCAAGCCGTCAACAGCATCGCTGACATCGCTGCCAACACCGGCCGCAACGGCAACTTCCTGGTATCCCCGGGCAACACCCGCAGCTATACCCTCTACGCCGAACGTGAAGGCGCCTTCGCTGCAACCAGCCAGGGCGCTACCTTTGGTGGGCAGGGTGGTGCCGGTAACGTTGCCAATGGCCTGTTCGGCCAGGTGGTGGTGGTGCCAAAAGGCGGCCGCACCTACCGCAACACGCTGACCGAGGAAGAAATGCGCCTGGCCACCACCGGGCGCACGGCCACCGGCCAACCCGTGATCGACTACCAGGCGCGTTACCCGCAGGCCGAACCCTGGGTCAGCGAAGGCAAGGCCGGCAAGCCGATCATTGCCATGGTCGATGGCAATGAAATCCTCAACAGCGAGACCGATGCCATCGTCATGGGCCCCAACCCCGATGGCAGCTTCCCGCGCTCTACCTACCCGCTGGAAAGCATCAACAAGCGCAACCCGGCACTGCCTAACCGCTTGGAAGCCTTCCGTGATTTTGCCTCTCAGTTCGCGGATGAAGTGGCTGCCACACAGGCATTCCCAGGCTACTGGGCTGACCCGGTGATGGGCCATGTGCTGGAGCCTACGCGCGACTCGTTCATGATCAACTACGGCTCTGGCGGCATGGGCGCCGAGGTGGTGGCCAACCGCCTCGGTGTAGGGCCGATGCATGATTGTCTGTCGTGCGCCTACGAAGAGTTCTTCCTCAGTGCGCATACCGTGGGCGACATCGGCACGCTGGTCGACGTACCGGCCAACGTCGGCCTGGAAAATATTCGCCCTGGCGAAATACCACCGGCCAGCGCCGTCGGGGTCAAGGCTGGCATGGCGCTGTACCCGGCCGAGCCCGCCAACGTCCATCACAGCTACATTGGTGACTTCACCAAGTTCCGCAATACCCACAACGGCCACGAGCAGCACATCTTCCATTTGCATGGGCACCAGTGGCTGTTCAACCCCAACGATGACAATTCCGACTACATCGATGCCCAAGGCATCGGGCCGGGCATCGGCTACACCTATGAAATCGCCAACGGCGGCTCGGGTAACCGCAACCGCGTGGCGGGTGATGCCATCTACCACTGCCATTTCTACCCGCATTTCGCCCAGGGCATGTGGGCCATGTGGCGGGTACACGATGTGTTCGAGGAAGGCACTCGCCTGGAGGTAAGCGGGCAGGGCCAGAACGGCTTCCACACCGCGCCGTTTGCACTGCGCAGTGGCAAGCCAGCGGTGGGGGCAAGGGCGCTGCCGGACGGCGAAATCGTCGCCGGTACGCCAATCCCCGCTATTGTGCCGCTGCCCGGCAAGGCCATGGCGCCGATGCCTGGCAAGGTGGTGGTGGTGCCCAAGCTCTCCGAGGAACTGGTCGCGGCTCATGGCGACGACGATGATGACGAAGGCGAACACGAAGGTGATGACGACCACGCCAGCGAAGCGCCCGTGCGCAAAGCCATCGGCTCGCTGGCCCTGGTCGACCGCAGCGACGCCAACCGCAATGCCGATGGCAGCCTGAAAAATCCTGGCTATCCGTTCTGGATCGGTGGCATGGAAAGCAGCGTCGGCAACCGTCCGCCAACCCCGCCGCTGGACATGCTCGACCCGGCGCTGGCAGAACAGTTGAAAAACACCGGCAAGGCGCTGTGGGCGAACCTCGACCCGAACCAGGTCGATGGCTGGGACGGCGGGCTGGGCCGGCATGCGCTGGACGGCGTATCGGCAGGCGGCGAAGCCCAGACCACTACCACCAAGCTGGACTTCTCCAAGGTGGTGTACAAAGCCAAGCCGATCTACATGCCTGAAGAAGGTACTGACGTAGAGCAGGCTGCCATGCAGTTCCACGCCAAGACCGAGCACGCCAGTTATGCATTGATACCCGGCAGCCAGCCGGTGGCCAAGGCGTTCCGTACCAACGGTGCGCTGCCAACGGCCGGTGCGCCTTTCTATGAGCCGTGCATGGACGACCGTGGCAAGCGCCTGACCCAGTCCTCGGGCACCGGCGAATTCGCCAGTGGTGAAAGCCTGACGGGCATGAGCTTCCGTGGCGCGTCCACCTTCACCGCCGACCGCCCACGCATCTACAAAGGCGCCAACATCCAGTTCGACGCGGTGTACAACAAGGTCGGCTACCACTTCCCGCAGGCGCGCATCCTGGCGCTGTGGGAAGACGCCTGGCCGATCATCACCAAACAGCGCCCACCAGAGCCGCTGGTGATGCGCATGAACACCTTCGACTGCACCATGTACACCCACACCAACCTGATCCCGTCGGTCTATGAAATGGACGACTATCAGGTGCGTACGCCAACCGACGTGATCGGCCAGCATATCCACCTGCCCAAGTGGGACCTGACGGCTGCCGACGGTTCGGCCAACGGCTGGAACTACGAAGACGGCATCCTCTCGCCCGGCAGCGTGGTCGAGCGGGTGCAAGCCATCCGTGCCTACAACAGCTGCACCGAAGGCGACAGCCGCGATGGCACCGCCGCCTGCCCGAAAGCCAAACAGCACCCGTACTTCGGCCGCTTCGGCCGGGCCGACTGGCTGGGTGCGCGCACGGCCATGCAGCGCTGGTTCGCCGACCCCCTGATCAACGTGCACAACGTCGACCGGGGCCTGGGCACCATCTTCACCCACGACCACCTCGGCCCATCGACCCACCAGCAGCTTGGCCTGTACGCCACCGTGCTGGCCGAGCCGGCCGGTTCCACCTGGTTCCACGCCGAAACCGGCGAGAAGCTCTACAACCCGGCCACGCGCCAGGATGGCGGGCCGACCTCGTGGCAGGCGGTGGTACAGACCGGCGACCATGATGGCGATGGCAAGAACGACAGCTACCGCGAGTTCTTCCTCGAATACAGCGACTTCCAGCATGCCTACGAGGCTGGCGTGTACGTGGGTGCCGGCCCCGATGGCGTGCCCAACGGCCAGGCGTACCCGCCTACCGCCGACAGCTTCCGCTACGCCATCAACCCGCCCGTGCGGCAGAAGGCGTCCAACCTGCTGGAATCGGTGGTCGAGTCGCGCGGCGGTCTGAGCCCAGGCTGCCCAAGCCGGCCGTGCCCGCAGGCCATCTCGGTGGATGACCCAGGCATGTTCGTCGTCAACTACCGCAACGAGCCGCTGGCCCTGCGGGTGTTCGACCCGAACAAGGTCGGCCCCGACGGCAAGCGCGGCATGCAGGCAGACGGCCTGGCCGGCGACCTCAGCTACGCCTTGCAGAGCCGTACCGACCGGGCGATCCCGGCCATGAACCTGGCCCCCTCGGCGATCACCTCGGCGGTCGGCCCTACCGGCGGGACCACGCTGTTCCCACCGCACATCAACAAGGCCGGCAGCGAGCCGGGCGACCCGTTCACGCCCATGCTGCGTACCTACTCCGGCGATAACGTGCGCCTGCGGCTGCACGCCGGTGGCCATGAAGAGGAGCACAACGTCACCCTGCACGGTGTGAAGTGGCTGCAGAACGGCTCGGGCTTCGGCAACAGCTCGAACTCGGGCTGGAAAGCCTCGCAGATGATCGGGATTTCCGAGCAGATGGGCTTCATGGCGCCGGTGTCGATGATCTCCAGTTCTGCGGCCACCAACGGCGATTACCTGTACGCGATGGACGCCGCCCTGGAAGGCTACTGGAACGGTATCTGGGGGGTGATGCGCAACTACACAGCGCAGCGCCCGGATCTGTTCCCGCTGCCGAACAACCCGCAACCGGTGGCCATGCGCAACACCGTGAACTTTGACGGCATCTGCCCGAAAACCACGGCCAACCCCAACGGCATCGGCTCGCGGACCACGGTCAAGCGCAGCTACGAGATCGTCGCCGCGCTGGCCAACGACATCCTCGAGAACCGCAACGCTGTCAGCATCAACGACCCGGCCGGTGTCGGCCAGCACGTCGGCGGCCCGCTCAAGGCCAATGGCGGCACCCTGGTGTTCAACAGCCGCAAGACCAGCATCCCGCTGGTGACGGTGGTCGACGAGGAAGACGGCACCACCTTCACCGTAGGCGGCCACAGCGCGCCGCTGCACGACCCGACCGCCGTGCTGTATGTGCGCAAGGCCGACCTGGACCCGGTCAGCGGCAAGCTCAAGGCGGGGGTACCGGTAGAGCCGCTGGTGCTGCGCGCCAACGCCGGTGACTGCATCAGCATTACCCTGGAAAACCGCCTGCCACAGGTGATGCCAGACCTGCCCAGCACCGCGGTGATGCAGAACGTGGTCAAGCGTGACCGCTTCGACAGCGAAGGCTCCACAGCCTTCAACAACAACCTGATGCGGCCGTCCAGCCACGTCGGCCTGCATGCGCAGTTGCTGGCCTACGACATCACCAAGTCGGACGGTGCCAACGTCGGCGCCAACCCGGTGCAGACCGTGCCACCACGGGCGGGCAACAGTGGCGCCTACCCAAGCCGGGTGTACCAGTATTACGCCGGTCACCTGGAGCGTGAAGGCAAACCAACCCTGCAACTGGGCCGCACGGTGGACATCATCAACACCACGGCGATCGAGTTCGGCGGCCTGAACCTGACCCCGTCGGACTTCATCAAGCAGCCACAAAAGGGCCTGGTAGGGGGCATGAGCATCTTGCCGCAGACCGCGACCTGGACCGAGGACGCCGCCAGCCGCGCGCAGGCCACGGTCAAGGTCACTGGCCAGCCCGACTACCGCGACCTGGTCACGGTGTGGCAGCGCTCGATGAACATGCGCTGGGCCGATGGCCGGCCGGTCGAGGGCATCGCCACCGAAGGCAACGGCGTGCCGGGGGATCCGAAGGACAACGGCAACATGGCCATGAACTACAAGACCGAGCCGCTGTGGCTGCGCTTCGGCCTGGCGCCAGATGCCCCGTTCGGCCATGCCGATGGCTTCGGCCTGGCAGACGTACCCAACGCCCACATGGCCTACAGCAATGCCCTGGTTGGCGGCGACCCGCAAACCCCGGTGCTGTACGCCAAGCCTGGCCAGCCGGTACGCAGCCATGTGCTGATGCCCAGCGGTGGCAGCCGCGGTATCACCTACCAGCTGGACGGGCACCTGTGGCCACTGCACAACTACCAGGCGGAGAAGAACGATACCGACGGCTACCCGACCAACCTGCCCGGCATCGGCTCGGTGCGCTTCGGCTACAACCCGATGGCCATGTACATCGGCGCGCAGGAAAGCGTACTGCCGGCGGCGCACTTCAGCTTCATGCTGCCGAGCGCTGGCGGGGCCAACGCGGTGCCAGGCGATTACCTGTTCCGCGACTACGCCGCCTACGGCAACCTCTCGGGGCTGTGGGGGATCTTGCGGGTGACCAATGAAGCGCCGGCGGCAACGGCCCAGGCGCAGTGACGGAAGGGAGCGCGAGCATGAACAAGAAGACTCGCCCCGCTTACTTGGGGGTAGTATTGGGGGTAGCGTTGATCGGCCTGGGCGTGGCGTATGAAAAGCTCTGGTGCGACCCACGTGAGCTGTTGCAGGAACCTGCCGACCCGCAAGCCCTGCACCGGCTCAGCCGGGACGGCGTGACCGTGGAGTTCGAGGCCCGGCCACTGGCTGGCGGCGAGCTGCAGGAGGGCAGCTTCGCCAGCATCCGCTTCAAGGTCAGCGACCAGACCAGCGGCCAACCGCTGTCGGGGATGGCCCCCGGGGCGTGGATCGACCCGGCGCAATCAGCCCCGCTGGGCGAACGCGACCAGAGCTGCAAAGCCCGTGTGGCGCTGTTTCTGAAAAGCAGCATCGGCGCCCGGCCGCTGCTCGACCTGAACAGCTACTTCCTGTTGATGCTGAACAAGGATGCCAGCCTGACGGTGATCGACCCGACGGTATCGGTGGGGGGCGTGACCAGCACCATGGCACGCATCGAACTGTCCGGGTCACCCATGGACTGGGTGGCCACCAGCGATGACAAGCAGGTGTTCGTGTCCATCCCCGAGCGCGGCAAAGTGTCGGTGATCGACACCGAAACCTTCACCCGGGTCGCCGACCTGGACGCCGGTGACCAGCCATTGCGCGTGGCCTTGCAGCCGGACCAGCACCGGCTGTGGGTGGGCAACAACAGCAGCGACCCGGCCAAGGGCGGGGTAACGGTAATCGATGTGCCGGGGCGTACCACCCTGAAAAGCTTCAACACCGGCACCGGGCACCACGAAATCGCCTTCAGCAGCGACTCGCGCTACGCCTATGTCAGCAACCGCGACAGTGGCACCCTGAGCATCATCGACATCCCGGAAATGCGCCTGGCGAAGACCATCAAGGTCGGCCCGCACCCGCTGTCGGTCAGCTACTCGGCCTTGTCCCAGGCCGTGTACGTGGTCGACGGGGAGGAAGGCAGCGTGCGGGTGTTCGACGCCCGCAGCCACCAGCTGCGCCACACGGTCAAGGCCGAGCAGGGCCTGGGCCCGATGCGCTTCAGCAGCGATGGCCGCTACGGCATCGTGCTCAATACCCTGGAGAACCAGGCCCTGGTGATCGATGCCAGTACCGACAAGCTGATCCACCATATCCCGGTAGCGGCCGAACCGTACCAGCTGACCTTCACCAAGGGCTATGCCTACGTGCGCGGCCTGGCCTCGCCGAAGGTGAGCATGATCAACCTGTCCAGCCTGGGTGAAGGGCGCTCGCCCATCGTGCAGGGCTTCGAGGCCGGCCCGGCAGCGCCGCGCCAGGCTGGCGACCTGCCGCTGGCGCAAGGGCTGTCGGTATCGCGTGACGACAATTCGGTGTTCGTGGTGAACCCGGTAGACAACACCACCTACTTTTACGCCGAGGGCATGAACGCCCCGATGTCCGGCTACAACAACCGCGGCCACCAGGCCCGCGCCGCCATCGTCGTCAACCGCAGCCTGCGCGAGGTGGCGCCGGGTGTGTATGGCTCGACGGTGAAGATGCCGGCGGCCGGCAAGTTCGACGTGGCCTTCCTGCTCAACCAGCCGCAGATCATCCACTGCTTCAGCACTTATGTGGCGGCTGCGCCCAACGCCGGCAAGCGCAAGGGCGCGCATGCCGAGTTCATCGGCCTTGACCGGCCGTTGCCGCAGCACAGCAACTTTACCGCCAGGGTGCGCATCGTCGGCGACGACGGCCAGCCACGCCTGGGGCTGAACGACCTGAGCCTGCGCTACTTCCTGGCGCCCACCTCGATGCCACGCAACCTGCAGCTGCAGGAAGTGGGCGAGGGCATCTACCAGGCGGCGCTGACCCTGCCCGAAGCCGGCGCCTGGTACCTGCACGTGCAGTCGCCGTCGCTGGGGCGCAAGTTTGCCGAAGACAACTACACCAGCCTGCGCATACTGCCGGCCGCCGCGATCAACGCTTCCCAGACTGACGTGAGGAGTGTGCGATGAACACCCAGCATTCGTTCAAACTGTTGGCCCTGAGCCTGGCGCTTGCCAGCAACCTGGCGCTGGCCCACGCCGGCCACGACCATGATGGCCACACCGCGCAGCCGCCGGCGGCGCATCAGGAAAAGACCAGCGTGCGCTTTGCCGACGTGTCGCTGCTGAACCAGGACGGCATGCCGATACGCCTGGAAAAGGACCTGGTCGGTGATCACCTGGTGGTCATGGGCTTCATCTACACCAGCTGCACCACGGTGTGCCCGGTGGTGTCGTCGATCATGGGCAAGGTCCAGCAGCAGCTGGGTGGCCGGGTAGGTGAAGAGATCCACATGGTATCGATCAGCGTCGACCCGCAGCGCGATGACGCCAAGCGCCTGCAAGACTACGCCAAGGCCTTCCAGAAGGGGCCGGGCTGGAGTTGGCTGACCGGCACCCCCTACGCCATCACCGAAACCCTCAAGGGCCTGGGCAGCTTCAGCGCCGACCTCAGCCAGCACCCGCCGCTGATCCTGGTCGGTGACGGGCGCAGCGGGCATTGGACGCGTTACTACGGCTTCACCGACCCGACGGTGTTGATCGAAGAAATCAACCGCCTCAGCGCCCGCCGGGTACATGCCAAAAGCACAGCCATTGCCGACCATCACGAGGTGCAACCATGAGCCAGTCAAGTTCCTGCCGCGCCGGCATGCGCAGTTTTGACTGGCTGGTACTGGGCGGCTGCCTGTGGATACTGGCGTCGGTCGCGTTCGCCCACGAAGGCCATGCCCCGCAGGCCCCCGAGCCGCAGCCGGCACCGCAGGCGATGACCAGTGGTGGAGGTACCCGCGACGCCCAGACCTGGTTCACCGACACCGTGCTCAAGGACCAGAACGGCCGCGAGCTGCGCTTCTACAGTGATGTGCTGAAGGACAAGGTGGTGATGCTCAACGTGATCTTCACCCACTGCACCGACGCCTGCCCGCTGATTATCCGCAAGCTACGCGAAGTGCGCGAGGCCATGGGGCCGCAGCTGGCCAGCCAGGTGACCTTCGTGTCGATCAGCAGCGACCCGCTCAACGACACCCCGCAAGCGCTCAAGGCCTTTGCTGAAAAGCAGGGCGTGGACAGCGCCAACTGGTTGTTCCTCACGGGCGACAAGGCCAATGTCGACCTGGTGCTGGGACGCATCGGCCAGTTCCTGCCCAGCCCCGAGCAGCATTCGACACAGCTGATTGCCGGTGACGTGGCTGGCAAGCGCTGGAGCAAGATCCGCCCGGATGCACCACCCGCGGCGATTGCCCAGCGCATGCAACTGCTGACCCAACCCTTGGCTGGTCGGTGAGCAGCATGAAGACCTGGGCGGTCTTGTGCTGGTGCTGCCGGCCTCGTCGCCGGCAAGCGCAGGATAAAAGAGCCATCAGCCCAATGCTGGTTCTGCTTGCCAGCCTGTCACTTGGCACTTCGGCCCTGGCCCTTGACCTCACCGACCAGGAACAAGCCGGCAAACGCCTCTACCGCGAGGGCATCTCCAGCAGCGATGCGCAACTGCAGGCCCGGGTCGGTGCCAGCGACATGACTGTACCCGCCAGTGTGCTGCCCTGCGCCAGCTGCCACGGCAACGACGGCCGTGGCCGCGCCGAAAGCGGCGTGCGCCCGCCAAACCTCGACTGGCAACGCTTGGCACTCGGCCAGGGCGTGCGCGAGGCCAATGGCCGCAGCTACCCAGCCTACAGCGACAGCAGCCTGGCCCGGGCCATTCAGCAGGGTGTGGACCCGGCCGGCAACCGCCTGGACCCGGCCATGCCCCGCTTCGAACTGACCCTGGCCGACCAGCGCAACCTCACCGCCTACCTCAAACGCCTGGCTCAGGAGCGCGACCCTGGCGTGGACGAGGGCGTGCTGCGCATCGGCACATTGCTGCCCGCGACCGGCCCGCTGGCCGAAGCCGGGCAGGTCGTACGGGCCGTGCTGGAAGACGGCCTGGCACAACTCAACCAGCAAGGCGGTATCCATGGGCGGCGCCTGGAACTGGTGGTGCTCGACCCGGGCTACCAGCCGGACAGCGCCGAGCGGGCGTTGCAGAAGTTGCTGGAACAGCAGCGGGTGTTTGCCCTGGTCTCGCCGTTGGTGCCCATGCTCGACCAGCGCTTGGCAACCCTGCTGGCGCCGCAGAATGTGCCGTTGATCGGCAGTACCCCGCGCAGCGGTGGCAGCGCCCAGATCTTCGACCCGCTGCCCGGCTTGCCCGTGCAACTGCTTAGCCTGGCAGGCCATGCCCGTGACGCGCTGGGCCTGGCGCCCGGCGACCTGCGCGTGGTGTACGCCGGCAACGAGCAGGCGGGGTTGGCCGAGCAGGTGCGCAACAGCCTGCTGCAACAGGGCTGGGCGCCACCTGCGGTACAGGCCTTCGACGGCCAGGCCGTGGACGGGCAGGGCATCCTCTTCCTTGGCCGCGCCCAGGCCTTTGCCGAACTGGCCGCAGCGTTGCAGGCGGCAGGCCGCCAGCCATACCTGTTTGCCGCTTCAAGCCAAGTGGCGGGTGGCGTGGCGCGCTTGCCCGAGCAGTGGTCGCAACGGGTGTTCCTGGCCTATCCGTACGTGCCCGAAGACTGGACCGAGCAGGGCCTGGCGAGCCTCGCCGGGTTGCAGCAGCGCCAGGGCCTCGACCCGCGCCAGCCATCGCTGCAGGTGAACACGCTGTGCGCCCTGCGCCTGTTGAGCGAAGCGCTGAAGCAGATTGGCCGGGATGCCAGCCGCGAGCAGCTGATTGCCGCGCTGGAGGGCCTGCACGATGTTTCCACCGGCCTGACTCCGGCCCTGGGGTTCGGCCCCGGGCGCCGCCAGGGCATGGCCGGTGCCCATGTGGTGGCGGTGGCCCTGCCCGGGCCGCGTTTCACCTCGGTCAGCCCGTACCGGCCGGTGCCGGACAGCCCTTGAGCGGAGGTTGCCATGCGTATTCTGTTGTTGTGCCTGTTGCTGGTGCTGGCCAAGGCGAGCTGGGCTGATGTGCCGGCGGCGCGGGTCAATGGCGTGGAAATCGGGCTGACGCGCCTGGAGCGCTATTTCAGCGAGTACCTGGTCGCCCAGGGCCGTGCGCTAACCAGCATCCGTAACCCGAACCTGTACAAACGCCTGCGCGAACAGGCCCTGGATGAGCTGATCGACAAAGAGCTGCTGTGGCAGGAGGCGCAACGCCAGGGCATCGCCATCAGCGACGAGCAGGTGTCGGCGCATGTTGGTGAGGTTGAAATCGCGTTCGGCAGCCCGGCAATCTTTGCACAGCGGCTGGCAGAGGCAGGCTTCGACAGGGCACAGTACACTGACTACACCCGGCACGAGATGGCGGCCCAGCAGGTGTATGCCCGGCTCAGCGCAGTCGACGCGCCGAGCCCGGCCGAAGTGGAGGCATTCTATGATGCCAATCGAGAAAGACTGCAAGGAGCGCAGAACCAAAGTGATAACCCCTTGGTCATACGCGAACAGGGCCTGGAGTTGGCCAGGGCTACGCTCATCGCTCAAAGACAGGGGCAAGCTCGCCAATCCGTGCGCCAACGTTTGCGCCAGTCGGCTACAGTGGAAATCGCCGACTGAAGGCCCTGCTGGCGAGTCCCCAATGCTGGGGAATAAAGGTTTGGCAAAGTGCCATCAGTTGCCCCGCTTGTGGGGAACCGGGTGGGTACTGTTGCCTGCCGCCGTCTGGGTGGTCGCGGCTACCCTTTGCAAATCAACGCGTTACAACGGTGCAACATGACTATTCACGCCTGGCACGAAGCCTGCTCAAGCTTGTACAAGGGCGCACTTCGCAGACCGGGTAACCGGGCAGTTCTAGGGAGTCGACCTTGGTGAACAGAGTATTGGTAGTCGATGACGAACAGACCCTTGCGCAGAACCTGCAAGCGTACCTGCAGGCGCAAGGCCTGGAAGTTCATGTTGCCCATGACGGTGCCAGTGGTATCGAACAGGCTGAACGCCTGGCACCGCAAGTAGTTGTGCTGGATTACCGCTTGCCCGATATGGAGGGTTTTCAGGTTCTGGAGGCCGTACGCAAGAACAGGCAATGCCACTTCGTGCTGATTACCGCACACCCCACCGCCGAGGTGCGTGAGCGGGCCGCCGAACTGGGTGTGAGTCATGTCCTGTTCAAGCCGTTCCCGTTGATGGAACTGGCACGTCCGATCTTCGACCTGATGGGCATCGAGCGCCGGCGCAGGGCCACGGACAACCCGGCAGACGGGTTCGTCGAACGACGCCAGACCAGGAACGAATCGTTCCCCTTGCAGTTGTACGATGGAAGCTGGGTTTTGGCCGACCGCCGCCGTAATGGCGCCAAGCCGCCAGGGCCCGACGACGATCAACTGCTCACAGGGGAATAGCGGCGCCCGCACCCTTGGCTGAGCCAGCCTGCGACGCGCCCCCTGAGCGGAGTCGCAGGCCATGTCAGACGCATTCGATGCATCCCCGAAAGTTCTACAGCCTGCGCTGGCCTCTTCGCGGATAAACCCGCTCCCACAGGGTTCGTGCACTCCTGAAGTCAATGGGGATTTTGTGGGAGCTGGCTTGCCGGCGATAGGGCCGGCACAGGCAAAACAGTTTCAGGCATACCCCCGCGACCTGCTGACCCAGGCCCGGCTCCAAGCCAGTGATGAACGCCTGCTCAACTGCCTTGAACGCCTGGCCTGCGACACCCCCGACACCTTCACCCGCCGCCTGGGCCTGACCCTGCACTACCCGGTGCTGGACAGCCACACCCTGCTGCACAGCAACCCACGCTTCGACAGAGTCAGCCTGGCCGTATGCCTGAAGCGCGAGTTCGTGCTGATCGAGCAGGACGGCCAGCTGCTGGGCGTGTTCGCCGACCCCTTCGACCCGGCCCGCCTGGCCTGGATCGACGACGTGCTGCAAGGCGCACCGCTGTACCTGGCGCATGCGGCCGAGCTGGCCACCTTCCTGGCCCGCCACGAAGAAAGCTTCCACGCCGTCGATGCGCTCGACCATGACCCCGAAACCAGCAGCGAAAGCGACCCGCTGCAACGCCTGTCGCTGGCCAGCATCAGCGAGGACCAGAGCCGCGTGGTCAAGCTGGTCAACTCCACCCTGTACGACGCCCTGAAGCTGCACGCCAGCGACATCCACCTGGGCATGACCGGCCAGGGCCTGACCATCAAATACCGCATCGACGGCGTGCTCAACGGTGCCGGCAAGGCCAGCGGCAGCGCCTTCGCCGACCAGGTCATCTCACGTATCAAGGTCATGGCCGAGCTGGACATCGGCGAAAAACGCGTGCCCCAGGACGGCCGCTTCAAGGTGGCCGTGGGCGATCGGCAAATCGACTTTCGTGTATCGATCATGCCCAGCATCTTTGGCGAAGACGCCGTGCTGCGGGTACTCGACAAACAGGATCTGTCCGACCGGGTCAGCGGTGTGCAGCTGCAGGCCCTGGGTTTTGCCGACGAGACCCTGCGCGCCCTGCGCCGGCTGGCCGCCGAACCCTACGGCATGATTCTGGTCACCGGCCCTACCGGCAGCGGCAAGACCACCACCCTGTACGCCATGATCAGCGAGATCAACCACGGCGTGGACAAGATCATCACCATCGAAGACCCGGTCGAATATCAACTGCCGGGTGTGCTGCAGATCCCGGTCAACGAGAAGAAGGGCCTGACCTTCGCCCGCGGCCTGCGCTCGATCCTGCGTCACGACCCGGACAAGATCCTGGTCGGCGAAATCCGCGACCCGGACACCGCGCAGATCGCCGTGCAATCGGCGCTCACCGGCCACCTGGTGTTCACCACCATTCACGCCAACAACGTGTTCGACGTGATCGGCCGCTTCAGCCAGATGCAGGTCGACCCCTACAGCTTCGTTTCCGCACTCAATGCCGTGCTGGCGCAGCGACTGATTCGCCTGGCCTGCGCGCACTGCGCCACACCTTGCGAGGTGGATGACGACACCCTGTATGGCTCGGGCCTGACCCGCGAGGGCGTGGCCGGCTGGCGCTTCGTGCGGGCGCAGGGCTGCGGCCAGTGCCGCGGCAGTGGCTACCGCGGCCGCAGCGCCATCGCCGAACTGCTGCACCTGGACGACGACCTGCGGCAGATGATCGTCGAGCGCCGCCCGCTGGCGCAGATCAAGACACTCGCCTGCCAGCGTGGTTTGCGCCTGCTGCGGGCCTCGGCCCTGGACCTGGTCCGCGATGGCCGCACCACCCTTGAGGAGATCAACCGTGTCACATTCATCTGATCGATTCTGCGCCGTGCTCGGCGCTGAAGGTGTCGGCCTGGGTCGCTGGCACAACAACCACCATCAATGGCTGGGCAGCCGCGCGTTCACCTGCGACGCCGCGCAACCGGCCTGGGAAGCTGCCGTCGATGCGCTGGCCGCGCTGCTGGCCGAGCATGCCGCACGCGGTGCGCAACTGCGGGTGCTGCTGTCGGCGCGTTACAGCCGCTTCTGCCTGGTGCCCTGGAGCGATGCCATCGGCCACCCGCGCGAGCTCGACGCCTACGCCCGGGCCTGCTTCGAAAACCTGTACGGGCAGCCGCTGGACGACTGGCGCATCGTGCTGTCGCCGGAACCTGCCGGTGCTGCGCGCATTGCCACCGCGTTGCCCGAAGCCCTGCTGCAACGGCTGCAGGCGCTGGCCCGGGAAAGCCGCCTGAACCTGCGCTCGGTACAGCCGTACCTGATGGCCGCCTACAACCGCTGCTCGGCGCAGCTGGAGCAGGGCGATTTCCTGTTCGTGCTGGCCGAGCCACGCCGCAGTGTACTGCTGCTGGCGGCCGGAGGCGCCTGGCAGCAAGTGCTGGCGCAAGGCTGCGCCGACAGCGACCAGGCCCTGCAAGCGCTGATCGAGCGCACCTGCGAGCTGTACGGCGAGCACCTGCCACGGGTCTACCTGCATGCCCCGGGCCGGGGCGACGTGCCGCAACTGGCGGCGGTGCAGCTGTGCCAGCCGGCCAGCGAAACCGACCCGCTGTGCGCCATGTGGCGGGCGGTGGCCTGACATGCGCCGCCTCGACCTGGAATTCCAACCCCGGCGCAGCGGCCCGCTGGCCTGGACGCTGCTGGCACTGACGGGCGCCGCAGTGGCTGCGCTGGTGCTGCTGCAATACAGCCTGCAGGCCGAGCAGGTCGACCTGGAAGCCAGCGTGCACAGCCTGGAGCTGCAACTGGGCCGGCGGCCCGCCACCGTCGCGCCACAAAGCACCGCTGCCAGCCGCGAACAGGCCGAGCGCCTGGCGCAGATGCGCAGTGTCTCGCAGCAGTTGCAACGGCCCTGGCAGCAACTGTTCGCCATGCTCGAAAGCCTGCCGCAGGACGATGTCGCCTTGCTCGGCCTGACCCCGGACGCCCGCAAAGGCCAGGTCCGCATCAGCGCAGAGGCTCGCAACCTGGAGGCGATGCTGCAGTACCACCAGCGCCTGGAGGCCAGTGCCGAGCTTAGCGATGTGTCGCTGCTCAACCATGAAGTACTGGCCGCGCAGCCCGAGCACCCGGTGCGCTTCACCCTTACCGCTACCTGGGAGACTGGCCATGCGCGCCCTTGAATCGCTGAACAGCCTGATTGTCCAGGAGCGCCTGCGCCGCGTCGGTCCGGTCGGCCTGGCGGCAGTCGCTGCGGGCCTGCTGGCCCTGGGCGTGGCCGCTGCCGGTGTGCTGCCACAGTGGCAGAGCGTGCGGGAGCTGCGTGCCAGCGAAGCGGATGCCAGCGTGCAGGTCGGGCGGGTCAAGCGCGGCGAGCTGAAGATCGCCGTCAAACCCGAGCAACAGGCGCTCGACAGCCTGCGCCAGCAATTGCCGGGGCAGCCCCAGGCCAGCGAGCTGATCGAGCGCCTGTACCACCTGGCCAGCGCCGAGCACATCAGCCTGGCGCGTGGTGAGTACGCCCTGGGCATCGACCCCAAGACCCAGCTGGCGCGCTACCAGATCGTGCTGCCGGTACGTGGCAGCTACCCGCAGATTCGCGGCTTCCTCAAGGGGTTGCTGGGGCATCTGCCAACGCTGGTGCTGGAAGACCTGGAACTGCAACGCAAACGCATCGGCGACAGCGAGCTCAACGCCCGGCTGCGCATGACCCTCTACCTGTCGAGGTCGTGATGAACACACAACGTGCAGTCATCTGGGCCGGTTTCATCGGCGTAAGTGCAGCGTTAGCCTGGGCGCCGGGGCACTGGTTTGGGCAGGACGATGGCGTCGCGGCCTTCGCGGGTAAACCCGCTCCCACGGTATCAGCAACAGCCACAGACCCTGTGGGAGCGGCTTCAGCCGCGAAAGGGCCGGAACAGGCCTCCCGAGATCTGTTCCCAACCCAGAAATGGACCAAGCCCCAAGCCCTGGCCACCGTCACCGAACAACCCGTGGTCGCCGCGCCTGTCGTAGCCGCAGCGCCCACCGCCCCTGAGCTGCCGTTCCAGTTCATCGGCCGCATGGGTGAACGCGACGACTTGCAGATATTCCTGCAGAGCGGCGAAAAACTCTACGTCGTGCGCCAGGGCGACGTGATCGAAGACACCTACCGCCTCGATCGGGTCTCAGCCAGCGAGCTGAGCCTGGTCTACCTGCCTTTGCACCAGTCGCAGACCTTGTCTGTCGGGAGCGCACCATGAAGTCATCGAAGCTGTGCAAGCCTGCTCCGTTCCTGCTTGTGGCGCTGTGCGTGGCCATTGCCGGCTGCGGCTCCAGTGCGGTACGCGAGGACAGCGACCAGTTGATGAAGGAGGGCCAGTACGAGGCCGGCATCGCCCGCCTGGAAGAAGCGCTGCGCGATGACCCGCGCGACACCGAACTGAACATCGCCCTGGCCCACAGCCGCCAGGCCGCCATCGAGGCACTGATCACCCAGGCCGACAGCGACCGCATCCGCCACGACTTCGCCAACGCCCGCATGGGCTACGGCCGGGTGCTGACCCTGGAGCCGAACAACCGCCGCGCCCAGGAAGGCATCCGGCAGCTGGAGCTGATCCGCACCCTCGACGAGCGCGTGGCCCTGGGCCAGGCAGCGCTGCGCCAGGGCGACCTGTTCGGCGCCGAGCGCTACATGCGCGAAGTGCTGCGCCTGGACCCGCAAAACCAGAAGGGCATCGCCCTGCGCACCGACATCGAGAACGTCCAGGCGCGCACCGCGCAGCCGTTCCCGCAACTGCGCAGCAAGCTGGAGCGGCCGGTGACCCTGGAGTTTCGCGATGCCAACCTGAAGACCATCTTCGAGGTGCTGTCGCAGGTTGCCGGCATCAACTTCATCTTCGACAAGGACATGCGCCCGGACATGAAGGCCACCATCTTCGTCCGTGACGTGCGCATCGAAGACGCCGTGGCGCTGCTGCTGGAGCAGAACCAGCTGCGCCAGAAGATCGTCAACGACAACACCCTGATGGTGTATCCCGACTCGCCGCAGAAGTCCAAGGACTACCAGGAACTGGTCATGCGCACCTTCTACCTGACCAGCATCGACGCCAACACCGCGCTGAACATGGTCAAGACCATGCTCAAGACCCGCGACGTGTTCGTCGACGAGCGCCTCAACACCCTGACCATGCGCGACACCCCCGATGCCGTGCGGATGGCCGAGAAACTGCTGCAGTCGCAGGACCAGTCCAACCCCGAGGTGGTGCTGGAAGTGGAAGTGATGGAGGTGGCCACCTCGCGCATCCTCGACCTGGGCCTGCAATGGCCCAACACTTTCGGCGTGCTCAACTCCGAGGGCAAGTCGGTGAGTGTACTCGACCAGCTGCGCGGTATCGACTCCAGCCGCATCAGCATCTCGCCGGCGCCGCAGGCCAAGATCAACGCCTCGGACAAGGACATCAATACCCTGGCCAGCCCGGTGATCCGCGTCAGCAACCGCGAGCAGGCGCGCATCCACATTGGCCAGCGGGTGCCGATCATCAGCGCCACCTCGGTGCCGTCCACCCAGGGCCCGGTGATTACCGAAAGCGTCACCTACCTGGACGTCGGCCTGAAGCTTGAGGTGCAGCCCACCGTGCACCTGAACAACGAAGTGGCGATCAAGATCGCGCTTGAAGTGAGCAACGCCACCCCGCTGGAAGCCACCCGCCAGGGCACCATTCCGGTCCAGGTCGACACCCGCAACGCCCAGACCAGCCTGCGCCTGCATGATGGCGAAACCCAGGTGCTGGCCGGTCTGGTGCGCAACGACCACAACGCCAGCGGCAACAAGATCCCCGGCCTCGGCGACATCCCCGGCCTGGGCCGGCTGTTCGGCAGCAACAAGGACGACATGAGCAAGAGCGAGCTGGTGCTGGCGATCACCCCGCGCATCGTGCGCAACCTGCCGTACCAGAGCCCGTCGGACATGGAGTTCTCCACCGGCACCGAGTCGGCCATGCAAGTCCGCCAGATGGCGCCGCTGCCACCGGTGGATGTCCCTGGCAACGCGCCAACCAGTGATGCACCGGTAGTGGAAAGCCAGATGGCCGTAGTACCGGTAACCGCGAGCCCACGGCCATGAAACGGCAACGCGCCATGCACGGCTTCAGCCTGATCGAGGTGGTGCTGACCCTGGCGCTGCTCGGGCTGCTGGCCAGCATGGCAGCGCCGCTGACCGAAACCGTGGTGCGCCGCGGCAAGGAGCAGCAGCTGCGCGAGGCGCTGTACCAGATCCGCGATGCCATCGATGCCTACAAGCGCGCCTTCGACGCCGGCTACATCGAGAAGCGCCTGGATGCCAGCGGCTACCCGCCGAACCTGCAGGTGCTGGTCGACGGGGTACGGGATGTACGCAGTGCCAAAGGCGCCAAGTTCTACTTTCTGCGGCGTATCCCGCATGACCCGCTGGTGGCGGCCAAGGATGACGACGCCGGCGGCTGGGGCTTGCGTGCCTACGACAGCAGCCCGGACAGCCCGCGCGAAGGCGAGGATGTGTTCGACGTGTATTCCAAGGCCCGTGGCAAAGGCCTCAACAGCATCCCTTACGGGCAATGGTGACAGCCATGAAACGCAGCAAAGGCTTCACCCTGATCGAACTGCTGGTAGTGATGGCGATCATCGCCACGCTGCTGACTATCGCCATGCCGCGCTACTTCAACAGCCTGGAAAGCTCTCGCGAGGCCACCTTGCGCCAGAGCCTGGCAGTGCTGCGCGAATCGCTGGATCACTTCTACGGCGACACCGGCCACTACCCCGACTCGCTGGAGCAACTGGTGGAACTGCGTTACCTGCGCAACACCCCGGTCGACCCGATTACCGAGCGCAGCGATGCCTGGCAGCTGGTGCCACCGCCAGAGGGCGTGGCCGGCGGCGTGGCCGATATCAAGAGCGGTGCTACAGGGAGGGCGCGTGATGGCAGCCTCTTCGCTGAATGGTAAGGCCAATGCCGGCTTCACCTACCTGGGCGTGCTGCTGTTGATTGCAGTCAGCACCATCGCCCTGGCCGCCACCGGCACGATCTGGGCCAGTGCCGCCCAGCGCGACCGCGAACGCCAGCTGCTGTGGGTGGGCAGCCAGTACGCCCAGGCCCTGCGCAGCTACTACCGCGCCTCGCCGGGGTTGGCCCAATACCCGCAGGACCTGGCCGACCTGCTGCAGGACAACCGCTTTCCGCAGGCCAGGCGGCACATTCGCCGGTTATACCCCGACCCGATCAGCAACAGCGACGAGTGGGGCCTGCTGCGCTCGATCGACGGCCGCATCACCGGCGTGCACAGCCGCTCGGACGACACCCCGTTCAAGCGCAGTGGCTTTGGCGCCGAGTGGAGCGGTTTCGAAGGCCTGGAGCACTACAGCGACTGGCAGTTCGTCGCCGAGCAGGCGTTTACCGAAAGCGCCGGCGGCGTACAGACCCACAGCGGCCCGGGAGACACGCCATGAACCGCCTGGCTGCGCTGTGCCTGGGCCTGCTGCTGGTGCTGAACACGTCGGCCAAGGCCGGGGTGGAGGACGAGATGCAGGGCTTTATCGTCGACAACACCATCTCGCACATCGGCCACGACTTTTACTACTACTTCGCCGACCGCCTGCGCGCCACCAGTCGCCTGGACTTCAACCTGGTGGTGCGCGAACGCCCGGATGCCCGCTGGGGCAGCCTGGTCACCGTGGAGTTCGAACGTGAAGTGATGTACCGCCGCTTCCTGCCCCCGAACACCACCGAGCTCAAAGACGAGGCCGTTGCAGCCGCCGACCTGGTCAAGCAGCAAATCATTCAACGCAAGCTGCAACGTCTGCTGCAGGACACCACCGACTTGGAGAGGGACGAGCTATGAACCACCGTATTTCACGTTGCATCGCCGCCTGCCTGCTGGCCAGCGCCTGTGCTGCCCAGGCCACCGAGCTGGTGTACACGCCGGTCAACCCGTCCTTTGGCGGCAACCCGTTGAATGGCACCTGGCTGCTGAACAACGCCCAGGCGCAGAACGACTACGACGACCCCGACCTCAAGGACCGTGCTTCGGCCTTTACCGGTACCACGGCCCTGGAACGTTTCAGTAACCAGCTGGAGTCGCGGATGTTGTCGCAGTTGCTGGACAACATCAGTAACGGCAACACCGGCAGCATGGCGACCGATGCATTTCTGATCGACGTCATCGACGATTCCGGGGCCTTGAGCATCAAGGTCACCGATCGCGCCACGGGAGAAACTTCGATCATTGAGGTCAGCGGCCTGAACCCCTGAGAGGGAAGGGCTTTTATGTTGGGGAGAGAACACCATGAAACGTCTGCTGAGCACGCTGCTGATCCTCACCGCCCTGGGCCTGCAAAGTGGTTGCAGCCTGCGCGAACCCATGTCGGCCGAACAGGACTCGGAAACCCCGACCCTGACCCCGCGCGCCTCCACCTACTATGACCTGATCAACATGCCACGCCCCAAAGGCCGGCTGATGGCGGTGGTGTACGGTTTCCGCGACCAGACCGGCCAGTACAAGCCAACCCCGGCCAGTTCGTTCTCCACCAGCGTCACCCAGGGCGCGGCGAGCATGCTGATGGATGCCCTGAGCGCCAGCGGCTGGTTCGTGGTGCTGGAGCGTGAGGGCCTGCAGAACCTGCTGACCGAACGCAAGATCATCCGTGCTTCGCAGAAAAAGCCTGATGTAGCGGAAAACATCATGGGCGAACTGCCCCCGCTGCAGGCTGCCAACCTGATGCTCGAAGGCGGCATCATCGCCTATGACACCAACGTGCGCAGTGGCGGCGAGGGTGCGCGTTACCTGGGGATCGACATCTCCCGCGAATATCGGGTGGACCAGGTAACCGTAAACCTGCGGGCGGTGGACGTGCGTACCGGGCAGGTGCTGGCCAACGTGATGACCAGCAAGACCATCTACTCGGTCGGGCGCAGTGCCGGGGTGTTCAAGTTCATCGAGTTCAAGAAGTTGCTGGAGGCTGAGGTGGGGTACACCACCAACGAACCGGCGCAGCTCTGCGTGCTGTCGGCGATTGAGTCGGCAGTGGGGCATTTGCTGGCGCAGGGGATTGAACGGCGGTTGTGGCAGGTGGCGGGGGATGCGGGGGCGGGGAAGGCTACGGTGGACAAGTTCTTGAGTCAGAATCAGCAGCAGTGAATGGGTTTGATGGCCTCTTCGCGGGCATGCCCGCGGGGAGTGTCAGGTTTTTTGTGTGCGGGCCGGTAACGGCCTGCCGCCCGGCAGGCCTTGATTTCACCAGGTTGGCCTGATGAACCGATCTCCGTACAGAATCGCAAATTGATTCATCGCACTTTTCCA
>NZ_JABMCW010000650.1:0-1251 GCF_013179705.1 Pseudomonas sp. CM25
CTGAAAGCATAGCTGCGGCCATGGCCACGGCAATTAGTTTGCGCATCTGTCATCCCTCACAGGTTAAAAAACGGATGATAACAAATGCAGGCTAAAAGCCACTTACGTCCAGGTAGCAATAGCGTCCGACAGGGAGATCGGTCTGTCGTCATCCTCGTGCAGTGCGAAGTCCGTCCAGCTGTAGGGCGCTGGTTTCTTCTGCGGGTCGCGGTGAAGGTTGGCCGTGAGCGCAGCCAGCATGGCTACCGAGCGCTCAACCCGCAGCCCAAGATGCAGTGAGCCGCGGCGCCTGCGGTACTTCACCCAGGACCTGAACTCACTCAGACTTAGGTTTTCCTTGGCTTGCGCGATCGTCGAGCCCCCGACGCCGGAGAGGACGAGTTCGTGCCAGACTTCGTCTCGCTCGGTGAGCTCTTCGTCTTTCCCAGGTCGTTGACCTCTTGGATAGCGAACAGCAGGGCGACGGACAGGGCGCCGTCAAGCGAACCCAAGCGCTTGGTGCTCTCCGGGTCCTTTTCCAGCTCAACTGGATCAAGCGGCCCGTGAGTGATATCCATCGGGCTGCTGAACACCGGGTTGCCGTGCTCGTCGCAGATAGACGCGGCAATACGGCCCGCAATGCTGTCCTGCCTGCCAGTAGCCGAAAGCACGTCGCTCACCGCCGTCTGGTAGCCCATCGGCCGTACGTAGACGGTGGCAGTGTAATCCGTGCCATCCTGGCGCCACTTGATTTCCTTTTCCACCGGCCGGCCAGTGAACGAGCCTACGCCCTTGAGCGCGTCGAGTGTCAACTTCATGGGTTACTCCTTGATGACCCAGTTGAGCTTGCCGGAGCGCTGAATGGTCGCTGCAGTGCTCACCGAGGTGTTGCTGGCAAAGTCGAACGGGAAATCTGCGACATAGCCGGCGAACAGGCACCAGGTGCGGGTGGTGGGTAGCTCGAAGTCATCGCCAGCGGCGTTGACCGTGGGTGGGATGTCCTTGCCGTCAGACCAGCCGAGCGCCCAAAGAATGTCCTCATCGTCGTCATCCTGAGACAACTGGAACATGCGAACGTGGCTGGCATTGCGCGGGTCAGCCAAGATGGTGGCCGTCGCCTGGCCAGGGGTGCGCAGCCCCTTCTTGTACTTCCGCTCGGTATCGGCCAAGCAGGTGTCGTCAATCTGGTCTGCCGGCGATCCGCCAGGGTTGAACGCGGTGAGGCATTCAACCTCCATCACGGTCCTTGGGCCTGTGCCACTCAAAGGCCGC
>NZ_JABMCW010000651.1:0-1241 GCF_013179705.1 Pseudomonas sp. CM25
TCACCGCGCCTTTGGCAAACAGGCTCTGCGCCAGCTGGCCGATGGCCTGGCGCGAGGTGCGCTCACCCATGCCGATCAACACGATGCCATTGCCGATCGGCATCACGTCACCGCCTTCAAGGGTGGCATTGCCGTGCTCCTTGTCCGGGTCGCCGTACCACACCTCGAAGTCGGCGCCGGTGAACTCCTTGTGGAACTTGTAGATGGCGGTGGTGAGCAGGGTTTCCTGACGGCGCGCCGGCCAGTACATCGGGTTCAGCGTGACGCCGCCGTAGATCCAGCAGGTGGTGTCGCGGGTGAACTGGGTGTTGGGCAGCGGTGGCAGGATGAAGCTGGAGTGGCCCAGGTAGTCGTTGTACATCTTGACCACATCGGCGCCTTCGCTCTGCGGCAGGTCCTGGCCAGCCACACCGCCGATCAGGAACTCGGCCAGGTGGCGTGGATCGAGGCCTTCGAGCCAGCTGCGCACTTCGTTGGTCAGGCCGACACCCACGGTGTCGGGGGTGATCTTGCGATCGAGGATCCACTTCAGCGCTTCGGGCTGCTGCACGATGTCGGTCAGCAGGTTGTGCATTTCAAGCACATCCACGCCGCGCTCGCGCATCTTGGTGACGAAGTCGAAATGGTCACGCTTGGCCTGGTCGACCCAGATCACATCGTCGAACAGCAGCTCGTCACAGTTGCTCGGCGTCAGGCGCTTGTGCGCCAGGCCCGGGGCGCAAACCATCACTTTGCGCAGTTTGCCGGCTTCGGAGTGGACACCGTACTTCTGTTTTTCAGCGGACATGGTTTCATTCCTCCAATTGAACGAAGACGTGGGTCAAAGGGTCAGGAAGCCGTCATACAGGCCATAGGCTGCCACCAGGGCGCCGATGACAACGGCTGCGAAGATCAGTTTTTCCACGTTGGTGAAAATGGGTTGGCCGATCTCACGCTTGGCCTTGGCGAACAGGATCGCGCCAGGTGCGTAGAGCAGGGCCGAGAGCAGCAGGTACTTCACGCCGCCGGCATACAGCAGCCAGATGGCGTACAGCAGGGCGATGCCACCGATGACCAGGTCTTTCTTGCGCTCGGCCAGGGCCTGTTCGTAGGTTTCGCTGCGTAGCGCCAGCAGGAAGGCGTAGGCCGCCGACCACAGGTAAGGCACGAGGATCATCGAAGTGGCGAGGTAGATCAGCGACAGGTAGGTGCTGCTGGAGAACAGCGTGATCACCAGGAAGATCTGCACCATGGCATTGGTC
>NZ_JABMCW010000652.1:0-1229 GCF_013179705.1 Pseudomonas sp. CM25
TTCAAGCGATCCCACAGCCTCCCACGCTCAGGGCTCGCGGAGTCGCTGTCTACCCACCAGCCTCGGCCAACCTCGGCGTGAGGTTCCTCCAGTAACGTGTCCAGTGCATTGAGCTTGCCGAAGTCTGTCATTGTCAGGCGATTGCCACTGACCAGGAGGTTCTTGCGGAACTCCAGTGGCATCGCAAGTATGTTTGTGGGGACACCTTGCAGAAAATTGTCCCGCAGGTCTGCCTTTTCCAGAAAACCGCACAGTTCCAGACCTTTGGGCCACTCGCTGAGGCCGCAGCGGCGCAGGTTCAGCTCCACCAGTTGGGGCAGCAGATGGAAGCGCATCCCATACGCGCCGAGTGGGCTGTTGTGGCTCAGGTCCAGATGGCTGAGCCGGGGCAGCCCGTTCAAGGCGTCCAGGCTTTGGGCGTCCAGTCGAATCTGGTTATGCCCCAGACGCAGCCGGCGCAGATTGGTCAGGTAACTCAGTTCACGAGGGCAACGCAGCAACTGGTTGTCGCTAAGGTCCAACTCCTGAAGATAGGTGAAAGACTGCAAGAAGCCGTTTGCAATTTCACGCAACGTGGCGCCTTTCAACACCAGCGCGGTTACATGGTAGAACTCGATGTGCCCAGGTAGCTCGGGGAGTGTGCCGGCTGACAGGTCACTCAAATGCAACCGCAGCCCCGGGTGTTGGCCGCTGGAACCGACCGAGAGCTGATCACCCGAGCCTTGCCAGGCACGCAGCAACCTTTCCCCGATCAAGCGCCGCCTGCGCGACTGGTCGCTCAGGTCAGCCGACACCCAGCGGTCTATTGACCGGGTCAACTGCGTCAGGTCGTCTTCCAGCGCCATGAGTACCTCGGCAACCGGAATCTGTTGCAACAGCCATCGGTCCACCTGCTGTTCTATCGACCCGGCAAGGCCAGGGAAAAACCTGATCAAGCCGGCCCGCAGCTGCTCCCTGGGTGTCACGGGTAGCGCAGGGCGGTCGCTGAGCGGATAACCGACTCGGCCATCCGGTAGCCGTTGCCCTGGGTTGAACCAGCGGTCTTGTGCTGCCCAGCCCAGCAGCCGCGCGATTTCTTCGTGGGTGCCCAGGCGGGCCACAAGCTTCTCGCGCAGCTGCTGCGCCGTGGCGCCAGTGGTCAAGCCCACTTCGGGCAGCATGTCGCGCGAATCGAGTGCCGCCAGCACTGCGTCAAAAATATCCGGCGAAGCCGGAGGGTTGGTTGCAAG
>NZ_JABMCW010000653.1:0-1219 GCF_013179705.1 Pseudomonas sp. CM25
CTCAGCATGGACCCGTTCCTGTCGGCCTGCACCGGCATCGATGCGCTGGTGCATGCCATCGAGGCCTTCGTTTCCACCGGCCATGGCCCGCTGACCGACCCCCATGCGCTGGAAGCCATGCGGCTTATCAACGGCAATCTGGTGGAGATGATCGCCAACCCGACTGATATCGGCCTGCGCGAGAAAATCATGCTGGGCAGCATGCAGGCAGGGCTTGCGTTCTCCAACGCGATTCTGGGCGCGGTGCACGCGATGTCGCACAGCCTGGGCGGTTTTCTCGACTTGCCCCATGGCCTGTGCAACGCGGTACTGGTGGAGCACGTGGTGGCGTTCAACTACAGCTCGGCGCCGGAGCGTTTCAAGGTGATTGCCGAAGTGTTCGGCATCGACTGCCGCGGTCTCAACCACCGGCAGATCTGCGGGCGCCTGGTGGAGCACCTGATCGCACTGAAGCACGCCATCGGCTTCCAGGAAACCCTGGGCCTGCACGGGGTACGCACCTGCGATATCCCGTTCCTGTCGCAGCATGCGATGGATGACCCGTGCATTCTCACCAACCCCCGCACGTCGAGCCAGCGAGATGTCGAGGTGGTCTATGGCGAGGCCCTCTGACGACCAGCAACGGGCGCTGGCCGGGCTGCTGGGGCTGGGCGACCACTCGGCGCGCAAAAGCCATTACCCGGAGCTGGCCGCGCGCCTCGACGAGCTGGAGGCCGAGCGCAACCGCTATAAATGGCTGTTCGAAAACGCCGTGCACGGGATTTTCCAGGCCAGCCTGCAAGACGGCATGCGTGCCGCCAACCCCGCGCTGGCGCGCATGCTGGGCTACGACGACCCGCAAGCCGTGCTGTTTTCCCTCACGGACCTGGCCAGCAACCTGTTTGACGGCGGTGCCGAAGAGCTGCAGGCGATCACTGCCATCCTTGCCCGCGACCGCAGCCTGCACGGTTACGAAACCCGCTTGCGGCGCAAAGATGGCAGCCATCTCGATGTGCTGATGAACCTGCTGCTGAAACCTGGCCAGGAAGGGTTGGTGGAGGGGTTTGTCGCCGACATCACCGAGCGCAAGCTGGCCCAGCAGCACCTGCAGCAGCTCAACGACCAACTGGAGCAGCGGGTTGCGGCACGCACCGACGAGCTGCTGGAGGCCAACCGCAACCTGCAGCAGCAGATCGCCGAGCGCAAACAGATCGCCCGCGCCTTGCGCGACGCCCGCGAT
>NZ_JABMCW010000654.1:0-1192 GCF_013179705.1 Pseudomonas sp. CM25
CGCGTCTATTCCTGCGCGTGCTGCGCGTCCAATAGTGATCGGCCGGCGGTGCGGCCAATGAACCACTACTTTTAACATTACTGCCCGCCAGCCGCCATGGCGGCACGCCGTATGGGAGGTTGGCCGGGTGCGACTTTCATATAGGTGCAATTTGAGCACGCATTTTCTTTTGTGACAAAGGCTTATGCTGTGTTTTTGCACAGGTGTGACAGCAAATGTAGCGGATGGTGCCTGCGATTTCATGAATGCGCAGGAAATTGCCTGATTTCCTGGCCTGTACCGGCCTCTTCGCCGGCTCGCCCGCTCCCACAGGTCCTGCGCAAGCCTGAAGACTGTGAGGTTCCTGTGGGAGCGGGCATGCCCGCGAAGAAGCCAAAGAGATTGACCCTGCTTTTCACCCGCGCCATGCTGCCCTCTCCCCTCCCCCACCGCACGAAAGACCATGCTCACCTGGCTGACTCGCGACTCGTTGACCTTCCCGCCCCTGGAAAAGGCCCTGCACGACCCCAACGGCCTGCTTGCCGCCGGCGGCGACCTGAGCCCCGAGCGCCTGGTACAGGCCTATCGCCACGGCTGCTTCCCTTGGTACCAGGACGGCCAGCCGATCCTTTGGTGGTCGCCCGACCCGCGCACCGTGCTGCTGCCGGACCAGCTGCACGTGTCGCGCTCGCTGGCCAAGCTGATCCGCCAGGGCCGCTACCAGGTCAGTTTCGACACCGACTTCCCGGCAGTGATCGCCGCCTGCGCCGCGCCACGCGACTATGCCGACGGCACCTGGATCACCGACACCATGCGCAACGCCTACTGCGAATTGCACCGCCGCGGTATCGCCCATTCTGTGGAAGTGCGCCAGGATGGCGAGCTGGTAGGTGGCCTGTACGGCCTTGCCATGGGCCAGCTGTTCTTCGGTGAGTCGATGTTCAGCCGCGCCGACAACGCCTCCAAGGTCGGCTTCGCAACCCTGGTCGAGCACCTGCGCCAGGCCGGGTTTGCCCTGATCGACTGCCAGATGCCGACCAACCACCTGCAAAGCCTGGGTGCGCAGGCCATCAGCCGCGCCGAATTCGCCGGCTACCTGGCCCGCTACCTCGACCAGCCCAACAGCGCCACCTGGGTTGTCTAGATGGGTTGCCTAGGCGAGTTCGCAGAGCTGGCTTACACTTAAAACAAAGTCACACCGAGGGGTTGATCA
>NZ_JABMCW010000655.1:0-1191 GCF_013179705.1 Pseudomonas sp. CM25
CCGAGGGCCTGGCAGCTGATCGCCGCCAGCATCAGCACGCCGATTACTCGCTGCATGACGGGCTCCAGGCGGGCAACAGGCGGCCGTCGGCGGCAAAGCGATAACGGCCTTGGTCATAGCCCTGGCCGAACAGCGCCAGCACCTGGCTGTAGTAGGCCTTGGGCTCCACCGGTTGTTCGGCCAGGCGCTGGCGCTGCTGCGCCAACGCCGCCGCGTGCTCGGGCAACGCTGCCAGCAGTGGCAGCAACGCTGCCGAAAAGCCCGCCGGGCCATGCCCGGTGGCGGCGCCGCTGCGCGCATCCACGCGCTCGGGTGGGCGCCCCTGACTGTGGGTCAATGCCGCCATCGGCGCATAGTGGGCCAGCAGCTCGGTCCGCTGCGCCGCGTCCTCGGCCAGCATGCCGACCCACAGGTACACGCGGATAGCGTCATAGTCACCGGCGTTGCCGTGTTGCGGGTCGGATGCCGGTTCACCGGCCGGGGTCCACAACAGCCAGTCCGGGGCAAAGCCTTTGGGTGAAGAAGCCAGCCACACACGTCGACTGTTGGCCGCCAGCTCGCCCCACAACGGGTCCACCAGGCTGAAGCGGTCGAGCAGTTGCAGCGGCAGATAGCTCGGGTTCAGGCGGCTGCCGCTGGCATCCTCGAAGCCGTAGTCACCCGGCAACAGCATCACGCCCAGGCCCGGTAGTTTTCGTACGGTCTGCGCGGCGATGCGCCACAACAGCCGCTGCCCCAGTTGCGCATAGGCCGGTTCGTCCCATAACCGCCCGGCTTCGAGCAGGCTGTAGGCAATCCACAGGTCGGCGTCACTGGCATTGTTGGTGTCCAGCACCTGCCACTGGCGCTGGCCATTGCGCCCCCACAACCAGGCCGGCAGATGCCGGGCCAGGTCGCCCTCGGCCAGGTTGTTGCTGGTCCAGCGCAGCAGCTTGGCGAAGCCCGGACGGTCATTGCCGACCAGGGCAAAGAACAGCGCATAGCTCTGCCCTTCCGAAGTGCTGATCAGGCGCGCGTCACTCGGGTCGATGACCCGGCCATCCACGCTCACCAGTTCGGCCTTGAAGTGCTCCCAGGCAGGCCACGAGCAGGCCGCCCCGGCATTGGCGAAAACAGGCAGGCCCAGGGCGACCAGCCCTGTCAGCAATGGTCGCATCATCAGGCCGCCTCACCCAACCGACGTCGGCCAGC
>NZ_JABMCW010000656.1:0-1186 GCF_013179705.1 Pseudomonas sp. CM25
TTGCCCTGTTCACGCTCTACAACGACTACCTGCAACGCAACACCATCCGCCAGAACATCGAAGCCTCGGTGGAGCAATCCGGTGCCCTGACCGCCAGCAGCGTGCAGAACTGGATGAGCGGGCGCATCCTGGTGCTGGAAAACCTGGCCCAGGACATCGGCCAGCAAGGCGCCGGCGACACCTTGGCCGGCCTGATCGAGCAGCCTTCCTACACGCGTAATTTCCTGTTCACCTACCTGGGCCAGGCCAACGGTGTGTTCACCCAGCGCCCGGATACCCAGATGCCCGCCGGTTACGACCCGCGCCAGCGCCCTTGGTATGGCGCCGCAGCCAGCGCCGGGCAGACGGTGCTGACGGCCCCCTACCAGGGCGCGGTCGGCGGCCTGATGGTAACCATCGCCACGCCGGTCAAGAGCAGCGACAATGGCCAGCTGATCGGTGTGGTCGGTGGCGACGTGACCCTCGACACCCTGGTCGAGATCATCAACTCGGTCGATTTCGGCGGCATCGGCCACGCCTTCCTGGCCGACAGCAATGGCCAGGTGATCGTCAGCCCGAACAAAGACCAGGTGATGAAAAACCTCAAGGACATCTACCCGGGCAGCAACCTGCGGGTTGCCGCCGGCATGCAGGATGTCACCCTCGATGGCCAGGACCGCATCATCTCCTTCGCCCCTGTGGCCGGCCTGCCATCGGCGCAGTGGTACATCGGCCTGTCGATCGACAAGGACAAGGCTTACGCCGCGCTCAGCCAGTTCCGCACCTCGGCGATCATTGCCATGTTGATTGCCGTCGCGGCCATCGCCGGCCTGCTCGGCCTGCTGATTCCGGTACTGATGAGCCCGCTGACCACCATGGGCCGCGCCATGCGCGACATCGCCGAGGGCGAAGGCGACCTGACGCGTCGCCTGGCCGTGCAGAACAAGGACGAGTTCGGCGAACTGGCGACCTCGTTCAACCGCTTTGTCGAACGGATCCATGCGTCCATCAGCGAAGTGTCATCCGCCACCCGCCTGGTGCATGACCTGTCGGAGAAAGTGGTCAGCGCCTCCAACGCGTCGATCAGCGGCTCTGAAGAGCAGAGCATGCGCACCAACAGCGTGGCTGCGGCAATCAACGAACTGGGTGCCGCCACCCAGGAAATCGCCCGCAACGCCGCCGATGCCTCCCAGCATGCCAGCGGCGC
>NZ_JABMCW010000657.1:0-1178 GCF_013179705.1 Pseudomonas sp. CM25
TGAGTTGCATTGTCGGAAACGGCGATGCACACCTGAAGAACTTTGGTCTGTTGTATTCCGACCCCACCCAGCGCAATGCACACTTGGCCCCGGCCTACGATATCGTCAACACCACGGCCTACATTCCTGATGACGTATTGGCGCTGGATCTGGTCGGCAACAAATCATTGCTCGCTTCACGCCAGGGGCTGCTGGAGTTTGCCAGAGCGTGTGATGTGGTCAGGCCAGAAGATGTCATACGTGAACAGTTGCAAGCATTGGAGCAGGTGCTTGACGGTTCGGCCGAGCTTTGCGAGCGCGCCCCTCGGGTAGCCGCTGCGATCCGGCAGTGTGCTGAACCTTTCATGCGGACGTTCGGTTAGGCCGCAAGCCTGAAGGGGGTGTGGCGATTAAGGCTAATGGGGCTGCTACGCAGCCCATCGCCGGCGAGCCAGCTCCCACCCCGACCGCTTAGAATTCAAGCCATGCGCGGTACTTGTGGGAGCCTGGCTTGCCGTGGCGACGAACCGCGGCGATGGGCCGCAAAGCGGCCCCAATTGCTTGACTGGCTGGCATTCACCGGAGCCCCAGCTATTGGCGCCACCGGTCGTACCCAAGGCACTCCCGCTCGCCATGTTCCCTCTTAACCAGGTGAACCCCACCGCGCCATAGCAGGAGAACGCCCATGGCAATCGATCAGAACGGCCCAGACGCCCCCTACCCAGGCCCAGCAGAAAATACGCCCGACACCGGCGCGGCCCACGGCTCTGGCCTTGAACAAAGCGAGTCCGAGCCCAAGCAGGGCGTCGGTGAATCCTGGTCCGAGAAACGCCCGGTAGACTGGGACCCGCCTCCCGGCAATCCTGGCTCGGACCAGGATAGCCAGCTCGAGCGGGATAACGGCAGCGCAAGAACCAAAGACGAGCAAAGCGCAGGCGCTGAAGGAGAAGTGCCGTTACCTTCAGACGATGACGGCCCCATAGAAGAGGAAATGAAGGACGTCGAAGCCAATAATTCGGTGTCCGCCGAGCATCCTCAATCTCGCTGAGGGTATTGCCACGACAGGCCAGGCGCTGTCCGAGCGGCGGCGCCCACGCCCTTGCCATCAGGGGCCGGTCAGTGATTTCATCCATGATGACCGTGTGTTCATCCCCATTGATCGCGCACTTTGAAATACCCCAGCCTTGCGTAGAAGCCTT
>NZ_JABMCW010000658.1:0-1144 GCF_013179705.1 Pseudomonas sp. CM25
GCCGGCAAACAGCTGCTGCAGCTCGGCCGGGTTGGCGATGTCGAGGGGCTGGAAGCGGAAATTGGCGAAACCCTGCAGCTGCTGCAGGCGTCCCCGTTTCAGTTCGACGCTGTAGTAGGCATTGAGGTCGTCGATGCCCACCACCTCGATGCCTGCCTCGCACAGGCGTCGCGCGAGGTGGAAGCCGATGAAGCCGGCGACGCCGGTAATCAGTACCGGCATGCTGGCTGCACCTGGCCACGGCCGATGCCGTAGTACGTCAGGCCGGCGGCGGCCATGTGTTCGGGTTCGAACAGGTTGCGCCCGTCGAACACCACGCGGTCGGTCAGCTGTTGCGGCACCTTGTCCAGGTTGAGCACGCGGTAGTCCTGCCATTCGGTGACGATCACCAGGGCATCTGCGCCCTTCAGCGCATCGTCCTTGCACGGCACCAGCTGCAGGTCGGCACGCGGGCCGTAATGGCGCTGGATTTCCTCCATGGCTTGCGGGTCATGGGCCTGCACCCGCGCACCTGCTGCCCACAACGCTTCGAGCAGGACCCGGCTGGAGGCTTCGCGGATGTCATTGGTGTTGGGCTTGAACGACAGCCCCCACAGGGCAAAGACCTTGCCCCGCAGGCCGCCTGGGTAATGGCGCTGGATCTTGCTGAACAGTCGGCCCTTTTGCTGTTGGTTGACCGACTCGACCGCGCGCAGCAGTTGCGGCTCGAAGCCTTCGGCCTCGGCGCTGCGGCGCAGGGCTTGCAGGTCCTTGGGGAAGCACGAGCCGCCGAAGCCGCAGCCGGCGTAGATGAAATCATAGCCGATGCGCGGGTCCGAGCCGATGCCCCGGCGTACCATTTCGATGTCGGCGCCCAGGTGCTCGGCCAGGTTGGCGATTTCATTGATGAAGGAGATCTTGGTCGCCAACATGCAGTTGGCCGCGTACTTGGTCAGTTCGGCACTGCGCGCATCCATGATCATGAGTTTTTCGCGGTTGCGGCTGAAGGGCAGGTACAACTCACGCAGCAACTCCACCTCGGCCGCCTCGGCGCCGCCGATGATGATGCGCTCCGGGCGCATGCAGTCGTCCACCGCAGAGCCTTCCTTGAGGAACTCGGGGTTGCTGATGACCTGAAAGCGGCTGGTGTCGGCCACGGCCTGGG
>NZ_JABMCW010000659.1:0-1143 GCF_013179705.1 Pseudomonas sp. CM25
GAAGTTTTGAAACGTTCGGCTTCGAGGCGCTTGAGC
Organism: Pseudomonas sp. CM25; assembly: GCF_013179705.1. NCBI lineage: Bacteria > Pseudomonadati > Pseudomonadota > Gammaproteobacteria > Pseudomonadales > Pseudomonadaceae > Pseudomonas > Pseudomonas sp. CM25. The sequence goes on from NZ_JABMCW010000659.1 coordinate 37, forward strand.
CAAAGGCAGAAGCCGTTGCGCTCCCAGTACAACACCTTGATGCGGTTACGGGCTTTATTGAGGAGGACGAACAGTACGGGGTCGAACACGGCGACTTTGATGTCCAGCTCGACCAGGGCGGTGAGGCCGTCGATGGATTTTCGAAAATCCACAGGCTTGGGGTAGAGGTAAACCTTTTCGACTTTGCTGTCGGGACGCATCATGGCGGACTGGCTCCAGAAAGAAATCGGGAGCGCAGCATCGGGCTTCAGGTAGTCGCTTGGAATGTGGGCTTCATGGAGCGGACACATTGGATTAAGAATCTTTAGGATATCGTCTGTTTCAACTTCGTCGACTGGCTTTTCTCCGATAATGGGGAATGCATAAGTAGTAAGAGTGTTGACCCATTGTTGCGCGTGTTTTGCGTTTTTCCAGCCAGCTCTATGGGCTTCGATGTAGTCCACTGCACAAGCGCGGAAGGTGTTTTCAAGGCTCATCTCCCGAGCAACCCGAGTAGCCTCAGCCTGCTGGAGTGCATCAGCCTTATGTATCAAATGGTCGATACACTCACGAATCAATGCTCTGTGAGTATCGGCGCGGGAACGCGCTTCCTTCAGTCCATATTGAGGGTAAGGGCCCAAGCCGATTTCCTTGCGCTAGCCTGCAAGCTGGTAGCGCAACACCCACGCTTTTCCAGACTTTCGAATGACAAGGCGCAGGCCATCGCCATCATCGTACTTGCCATAGTCCTTGAGGTTTTCTATCAATTTCGCGGTGAGCTTGGGCACGGTCGTGACCTCCGATCTTTGAGTTCGGTCCCCCATTTGGACCCCACTCGTAGCCTGGAAACAGACGGAACCGGGCGGAAGCTAGAAGACATTCGAAATTTCAGAGCTATCTGTTTGATTTAACTGTATTTTATTTGGAGTATTTTGTGATGTTCTGGAGTTCGAGTCCCGAATGTTCCGCCCTATTCATACAAGCTTTTGCTGCTCTTCGTGGAGGAGGAATTTGTGCTCTTTACGTCAGCGCATAGCTACGAAGATGTGTGTTGTGGAGGCTCTGCATGTACTTGCAACTTCTGAATAAAGAGATCAGCACTAAATTATTCCAATTTGGTTTTAGTCG
>NZ_JABMCW010000066.1:0-21105 GCF_013179705.1 Pseudomonas sp. CM25
CTTGGCTTCTGCCAAGAACTCCGCTGAAAGCGGAACGTCCTCATTGTGAAGCACGAAAATCGATGGCTTAGCGCTAGAACCTACACCTTCAATGAAGTACTTGAGCCATGCGACCGAGGCTTCAGGCCCTGGCATAGGAATGGAAACGAGCGTGCTGCCCACTGCAGTGTCTGCCAGGATCGCCTCAACCCCTCTTTGAATCAGCTCTGGTTTGACGCTAACCAGCGTACCGATGTCGAGTGGATTACGGGGAGGAAGGAACACTGGCAGATGTTCTTTGAGCGCTTCAACTTGTTCCGCCGCCAGTGGGGGAATTTCCAGCAACAGCGGTTCGACGTAGTCTTGAGCCAGACCGCAAATAGCACCGGAGGCTGTGACCAGGCCGAGACCACCGGTAGGGGCAGTGGGGAACCGAAGCAGTAGCTGACTTACATCGATAATCTCTTCAAGACTGTCAACGACCACAACACCAGCATGCTCAGCCATCAACCGCATAGCGGCGTGGTTACCCGCAAGCGCACCCGTGTGGGACTGCGCTGCTTCACGTGAGCGCACGCTACGGCCTGGGTGCAGCAACACCACAGATTTGTTTTTAGCGCGAGCTCGTTGAACGGCTGTTGTAAAGTCCTTCGCCGAACGGATTTGTTCAGCGTAAATCGCGATCGTCCCGGTGCTTGTATCCTCGGCAAAGAACTCCACCATCTCAGCCAAGCCAAGCTGGGCTTCGTTGCCAGTGGTCATCATGTACGAGATTGGCACGCCTCGGGCTGCCAGGGAAGCGGCGATGTGGTTGCCGATACCGCCGCTCTGGGCCACGATCGCAACAGCAGGGCCATCCGCTCGGTTGAGGCGCGCCGGCAGCACCAGATCAACCATCATTACGTAGAAGGCATCAACGTAGTTGAAATACCCTACCGTGTTCGGGCCGAGCAGAGCCATGCCTGCGGCCCGAGCAACCTCTCCGATCTCATGCTGCTGCTGACGTCCTACGTCACCCATTTCAGCAAACCCGGAGGCAAAGCATACTGCGCCTTTCACGCCTTTCGACACGCAGTCTTTAACGGTTTGCAAAACCGCTTCGGACGGCAACACAAAAATGGCTAGGTCGATGCCGTGAGGAAGCTCATTCACAGCGCTCAAGATCTTGCGGCCATTCAGTTCACCGCCGCTGCGGCCTACAAGATGCAAGTCGCCGGTATAGCCACCGTTCAGCAAGTTGTTCATGACGACCTGACCAGCAGTGCCAGGTTTGCTTGAGAAACCGATGATTGCCACAGACTGAGGATTAACAATCGCTCGTATGTCGAGCTTTCCTGCTTCGGAGTGCTTGGCGGCGCTATCAATGATCATGTTCATACGGATGCCTATTGTTTTTATTCAGTGAAGCGTGAAGGGTGAAGCGAGCCGGATGGTTACTGAGGCACCACCTTCTCTGCTCGCTTTTGAAGGAAAGCGTTCACTCGCGCCTTTGCTTCCGGCGCGTTTTGGGTAACAGCCGCCATCAAGGATTCAGTGAAAAGGCCTTGGGACATTGGCTGTTCTGCAATGAGAGGTAATGCGCGCATAATGGCAAAGTTGGAAAGGGCTGCATTCCCAGCGATCCGCTTGGCTAATTCGCGGGCCTTTGCCAGACCGGCGTCAGGTGCCACCACGTAGTGAGCGAGACCTAATTGCTGCCCCTCATTAGCGTTGAGCACATGGCCGGTAAGCATCATTTCACTGACGCGGGAGAAGCCGATCAGTTTCGAAATGCGTACGGAGCCACCGCCGCCGAGGAAGATTCCGCGCTGGCCTTCTGGCAAAGCGAAATACGCATCCTGTTCTGCAACGCGGACATGCAAAGACGACGCTAACTCAAGCCCACCACCCACGACGGCGCCTTTCAGAACGCCCACGACCGGGACGCGACCAAACTGGATTTTCTCGAAGGTCTCATACCAGATTTGAGATTGATAGATCCCCTCTTCAATACTCGCTTCGGTGAGCTCCGACAGATCAAGCCCTGCGCTGAAGTGCTGGCCCGAGCCGACCAGGATTGCGACCTTCACAGTAGAAGGCAGAGTCGTGAAGCAGTCCCGCAGTTCGTTCAGCATCCGAACGTTGAGAGCGTTTCGCTTCTCGGCGCGATTCAGGGTGACCGTTGCTACTGGCCCATCGATATCCAGTAAGACCAGCTTTTGGTCAGTGTTGTTCTCGCTCATTCTCTTATTCCTGTCTGTACCCACATGGCAAGCAGGTCGCGTGAGGCTCGTCGGTTGGGTCGCCCGCCGCAGATCCGGCCAGATGAATTCAAGGTAGCTGACACCCTGATATACTGTCAACTATGCAAACTGTTAGCCAGGCATACAATTTATTCTGATAAAATCCGCTTTCCGCTCAAATTCTGGGAAGTGAAATGCTAAAAGACAGAAGCTCCACCGATGAAAAGAGCCCGAGCGAAAGGCTCTCGCCGAATGCATCGAAGCGCAGCCGCAAGGCCAGTACTAAATCGGTTCCGCAAGGTGCGGACTGCCGAACGGAGCAGCCGACCTACAACGACAACGAGCTTGATTTACTTTCCGGGACCCTGGGTTACGCCATCAAGCGGGCTCAGATGAGGTCGTATGAGGTGCTTTTTTCGATCCTTGGCCCGAACGCATTGACACCTGGGCGCATGACTGCTTTGTCGCTGATCGGGTTGCAGCCTGGCATTATTCAGTCAGCCTTGGCCGAGCAGTTGAAGATCAACAGAGCCAGCATGGTGAAAGTAATCGATGCCCTTGAAGCGCTTGGCTTCGTTGAGCGCTGTGCCACTGAGGGTGATCGCCGTAGCTATGCGCTACGGCTTACGCTGGTGGGCAATCAAGCGCTGCAGAAGCTTCATCAGCAGATAGACGAATACGAAAAAGCAATCTCGTCAACCCTCGCGAAGGGAGAGAGAAAGCTGCTTATGGAGCTGCTCGAGAAAGTCGCAGCTGAGGGGCGATCGTAGGGCAAGGTTAGGCATCACATCCACCGGAGTACGTCCTTGGGCGGAGGTCGATTCAGCTTCTGGAATCAGATTTTTCTGGGTCGTAGTCATTCACGTACGAAATCTGCTTGTTAAGCCTGTTGAGCAGTCCGACGAGAACATCCACTTCTTCAGCCGATAAGCCCTCAAGGAGTCGTCGCTCACGCTCTAGCGCGACCTTGAGCACCCGATCATGAAGTTGCTTGCCTTGATTCGTCAGACTGATGGTGACCCTGCGCTTGTCATCAGGGTCGGGTGTTGTATGGATGCTCCCCGCTGACTCCAGTCCCTGCAGGGCCCGACTCACGGCGCTTTTGTCCAGTCCGATCACCTGGCAAATCCGGTTGGCTGTGATGCCGTCGTCTACAGCGAGCATCGACAGCATCCGCCACTCGACTACGCCAACTCCGAAATGCTTCCGGTAGCAGATGGAAGCGCCGGTAGCGAGCTTGTTGGACAGAAAATTGATCAGCGCGGGGACGTATCTGGATAGGTTTAGATGCGGATCTGCAGACATAACGTAGACCCCATTGGTCGGAGGATGGCGGAAAATTGGTTGACACCGCAACTAAATGGTTAGAGGATTTCTCTTAGCCAGCGTCGCGTCATGTGTTCGCATCATAAGGCAACGCGCTTCGACACAAGAATAATTATCGGAACCGGCCAATGAGTCTATCTATACCGATCACCCTCAGGCCTCCTGCCACCAGGCACTGATATCCATACAGCAGCCGCTGGCTGCTGGTCAGAATCTCGAAACTCTTTGATTTTTGAAGCCACTTCAATGTGGAGGGGATCGCCATGCTTCAAGTCAACGTCATCCGAAAAAAAAATGTAGCCACGGGCATCTGTAGCTTTGAATTGGTTCTTGCGGAAGGTGGCCCGCTTCCGGCTTTCGAAGCCGGTGCTCATATCGACGTTCACACTCCCAATGGGCTGATTCGCCAATACTCGCTGTGTAACGATCCGGCAGAGCGTGATCGCTATGTGATCAGTGTGCTCCGTGATCTAAACTCGCGAGGTGGCTCCGACGCCATGCATGGCGACGTCCAACAGGGACAACTCCTGACAATAAGCGAGCCACGCAATTTGTTTCCGCTCGCGGAGGAAGCGACTCGCCACCTTCTGTTCGGGGGAGGGATTGGAATTACGCCCATTTTGGCCATGGCCTACGAGTTACATAACAAGGGTGCCGATTTCGAGCTGCATTACTGCTATCGCAGCGAAGACCGTGCGGCATTCAGGAGCGACTTACTATCTGCACCTTTTTCAAGTCGCGTAAAGCTCCACGATGATAGCGGTGCCCAGGATCAAAAGCTTGATGCACCCGCGCTGTTGGCCAATCCGGATGGAAATACCCATCTGTATGTGTGCGGGCCGAACGGATTCATGAACTATGTGTTGGACTGTGCCCATGAAGCACGCTGGGCTCCTCAGTGTGTACATAGGGAGTTTTTCGCTGCCGAGAAAATTGATACTTCTGCCGACATGTCGTTTGAAGTCGAGTTGGTAAGCACTGGGAAAATTTTCCTAATTCCTTCGGATCGTACAGTATTCGAGGTTTTGGACGAGGCTGGTATTCAGATCGAGTCATCGTGTGAGCAGGGTGTATGTGGAACCTGCGTGACGCGCGTTATTCAGGGCATCCCAGATCATCGTGACCAGTTCTTCACAGCTGAAGAGCATGCAGCAAATGATCAATTCACTCCGTGCTGTTCACGCGCTAGGACAGCGCGTTTAGTCCTCGACATCTAATTTCAACAAAAAGAACTGTTGTTCAAGAGGAGAGAATCATGAGCGTCTCTGTGCAAGAAGTCATGGGAAGTGCCGCCACCACATCAGTGCAATATAGCTTTCCAGTGAACCAGTGGTACGTTGCCGCGCTGGCGTGGGAGTTGAAGGAGAAACCGGTTGGCCGAACCCTTCTTAACAAGCCTGTGGTGCTGTTCCGTACTGCAGATGGCAAGCCTGCCGCCTTGGAAAACCGCTGCTGCCACCGTGCGCTTCCACTCTCCGACGGCACTGTGGAGGATGGCGGAATTCGTTGTGGATATCACGGTTTGTTGTTCAATGATGCAGGCAAATGCATTGAGATTCCAGGTCAGGACAAAATTCCTAGCAAGGCCAAAGTACCTGCCTACCATGTGACAGAACGTGATCAAATCGTTTGGATTTGGTTCGGTGATGATGAGCATCCCGAGCCGCTCTGTGAGCCGCCAGCGTATAACGTGCATAGCAGCGGAAAATATCTGTTCGATGGCGACGTTTATCACTACGATGCGCCATACCAACTGATTCATGACAATCTCATGGATCTTAGCCACTTGGGCTATGTTCACCTCCGTACGATTGGGGGGAACGCCAGCATTCACATGACTGCGAAAATGACCGTTGAAAGCGAGAACGATGTAGTCCGAGTGATACGCCACATGCCGGCCTCTGTGCCGCCTCCAACGTATACTGCAGCCTATCCATTCAAAGATAAAGTCGACCGTTGGCAGGAAATCGAATTTCACGTTAGCCACTTGAGGATTTGGACAGGTGCAATGGATGCGGGCGAAGACTCGCTTTCCAACCCTGAGCGAGGGGGCTTTCATATGCGCGGGTTCCATGGCGTGACCCCAGAGAGCGATACGACCAGCCATTATTTCTGGACTATTGCGACTAATCCAAAAAGCGATCCAGAAGTAGTTAAGCAAAAAGTTGTTGAGCAAACCAAAATGACCTTTGACGAAGACAAGGTTGTCATTGAGTCGCAATACAAGAATATGTGCCGCTTTGGCGCTCTGCCAATGATTGATATTCATGTTGATACCGGGGCCAATCGTGCACGACGGATTGTCGAGCAACTGCGCACCGTAAAGCTCTAGATATTCCCACTCAGCACCGCCTAAAATATTCGTAGGCGGTGCTGGATTTGTACAAACGACGATATCCTAAACCAAAGAGAGATAAGCGTATGTCAGACAATCGGGGAGTAGTTTATCTGGGCGCGGGCAAAGTTGAAGTCCAGCACATTGATTATCCCAAGATGCAGGATCCGCGGGGTAAGAAGATTGAACATGGGGTCATCCTCAAAGTCGTCTCGACTAACATCTGCGGATCTGATCAGCATATGGTTCGAGGACGCACCACTGCTCAAGTGGGACTCGTGCTGGGACACGAAATCACTGGCGAAGTTATCGAGAAAGGCCGTGATGTGGAACATCTGCAGATCGGTGACCTGGTCTCCGTCCCCTTCAACGTCGCTTGTGGTCGCTGCCGCTCTTGCAAGGAACAACACACTGGCGTGTGCCTGACCGTCAATCCGGCCCGTGCCGGCGGTGCCTACGGCTACGTCGATATGGGCGACTGGACTGGCGGCCAGGCAGAATACGTGCTGGTACCCTACGCCGATTTCAATCTGCTGAAGCTGCCGGACCGCGACAGGGCCATGGAGAAGATCCGTGACCTGACCTGTCTGTCCGACATCCTGCCCACCGGCTACCACGGCGCTGTTACCGCCGGCGTCGGTCCTGGCAGCACCGTTTACGTTGCGGGCGCTGGCCCGGTCGGTCTGGCTGCTGCAGCTTCGGCGCGCCTTCTGGGCGCTGCCTGCGTGATCGTTGGCGATCTCAACCCGGCACGCCTGGCGCACGCTAAGTCTCAAAGCTTCGAGGTAGTCGACCTCTCCAAGGACACTCCTCTGCATGAGCAGGTCATCGACATTCTTGGCGAGCCGGAAGTCGACTGCGCTGTCGACGCCGTTGGTTTCGAGGCACGCGGGCATGGCCACGAGGGTGCTAAACACGAGGCCCCGGCAACTGTACTCAACTCGTTGATGCAGGTCACCCGCGTCGCGGGCAAGATTGGCATCCCAGGTCTTTACGTAACCGAAGATCCTGGTGCACGCGATGCTGCAGCCAAGATAGGTGCATTGAGTATCCGCTTTGGCTTGGGCTGGGCTAAATCCCACAGCTTCCATACCGGCCAAACCCCTGTGATGAAATATAATCGTGCATTGATGCAGGCCATTATGTGGGATCGTATCAACATCGCAGAGGTGGTAGGGGTGCAAGTGATTAGTCTCGATCAAGCACCGCGGGGATATGGGGAATTCGATGCAGGGGTTCCTAAAAAGTTTGTCATAGACCCGCATGCGACGTTCTCGGGGCGTTGATCAAAGGCTAGCCAATTAGACGTCAATTGATAATGAGGCTCCGTGTGGGAGAGCCTCAGTGTCAACTGCCTGTGCCGAATGAAACTGGGCCGCCGATCACCCAGTCAGTCGATCTAGGCGCCAAGCTGAGGATTCCGAGCCCAGCGCCACGGTATGTCCAGTTCACCCAAGCATTCGAACGTGGGGTAAACGCTCAGCTCCCAGCCCACGGGCTTGGCATACCGCCCTGCCGAGGAATCAGGATACATAGGTCTATTCAGATGACCGTCAGAGAGAGACCTCAAAACATCGCAGGCTGGAATAACTATAGGGGCTCAATGGTCACGGTGGCATTGTGGACCCTATCGCGTGTGGCATTAGAGGCTGCCCACGCCCCATCGAAAACAACGGCCACTCGCTAGCAAAAAGCTCCCATTAGTCGTCCCGAGCGTTATATCCGCCGACTCATGTGGATGGGATAGTGAGACAAACAACACGCACAAGAAGATTCACATGTACAGAAGCACCTCTACCCCGGCCGATGATAATGGCTGCGGATGGTTCCACCTGAGCCCCGCACGCAAAGTCTGCCCTGCTCACAGCGGTCGCACCCAGGCTCGCTGGGTGGTGCTGGGCGCCGGATTCACCGGCCTCGCCGCCGCCAGGCAACTGGCCCTGCACTATCCCGATGACCAGGTCGTGCTGGTCGAGGCCCAACAGGTAGGCTTCGGCGCCTCGGGCCGCAACTCGGGCTTTGCCATCGACCTGCCTCACGACATCGGCGCGCCCGACTATATAGGCCACCTGCCCACCGCTCGGATGAACCTGAAGCTCAATCTGCGCGCCCAGGCGATCCTCAAGCAATTGATCAACGACCGCGGTATCGATTGCCAGTTGCGTCCCGATGGCAAGTATCAGGCCGCGATAGAAGACAAAGGCATGGCGGTGCTTGAGGCCTACCGCAGCGGCCTGGACAAGCTCGGGCAACCTTACGAGATGATCGACTCCCCAGACCTGCCGGCTCACCTGGGTACAGACTTCTACCGTAAGGCACTCTACACCCCCGGCACATTGCTGCTGCAGCCTGCGGCGCTGGCCAAAGGTCTGGCCGAAAGCTTGCCCGACAATGTCACCTTGTACGAGAACACGGTGATCACACATGTGGAGCAAGGCCAACGCATTACGCTCAAACATAACAATGGCGAAATCATCGCAGACCAGTTGTTGCTGACCAACAACGCATTCGCCAGCCATTTCGGTTTCCTGCCAGGCCGCCTGCTACCGATCTTCACCTATGCGAGCATGACTCGCCCGTTAACCGAGCAGGAACAAGAACACCTGGGCGGTAAACCGACCTGGGGCATCATTCCCGCCGACCCGTTCGGCAGCACCCTGCGCCGTACACCAGACCAACGCCTGCTGGTACGTAACAGCTTTAGCTTCAATGCCGATGGTCGGGCCCACCAGCGCTACCTCGACCGCGCCGCACGCCAGCATCGCGCCTCGTTTGACCGCCGCTTCCCAATGTTCTCCGGCATGCCGTTCGAATACACCTGGGGTGGTTCGATGTGCTTGTCTCGTAATCACCTGTCGCACTTCGGCACCCTGGCCCCTAATGTCCATGGGGCACTGTGCTGCAATGGCCTGGGCATAACCCGGGGCACAGCCACCGGCACCCTGCTGGCAGATTGGCTGGCCGGCGAGCGGGACGAACTCGTCGACTTCCTGCTCGCCAGCGAAGGCCCAAATTGCAACCCGCCAGAGCCCTTGTTGACTCTGGGGGTAAATCTCAATCTGCGCTGGGGCCAACATCGCGCCGGGTTGGAAAGCTGAAGGCAGTCAGAGCACCACTATTGCTCAGTCACTCGCAAGCCATCAGTGACTCGATGGCTGCCACGTCCGGCAGCCTCTCCCCATACGCGCGACAAGGCCATGACGGCAAAGGCCCCTTAACCGGGGCCTTAAGGCACATTCAGGCGAAGCAGTCAGCCCCAATCAGGGCGTCAGCGCATCCGCCAGGCTCAGTTCTCGCTCCTGCGCAATCATCTTGTCCAGTACGCGCCGGGCACGCACCGCTCCTGCGTCGCCGGCCAGGAGCACGGGCTTGAGCGACCAGAAATCGCCCCCCACAATCATTTGCTGCTGCGCCTCCAGCATTGGTAAATCTTCTTCCTGAAAAGGCTTAGTCAATCCCGTGACAAAAACGTCCGCCCGGGCACGACCCTCCTCGCCCATACTGACCGGGTTACACACCGAGTACCAGTAATGGGTAGTGGTATCAGTTTCGGGTGTGAAGATATGAGGAACGAAGTTTGACACCCCTTCGCTTCGGGGTTTACCAGTGGCAACCGAGCCGGCCACTAGCAACATGCACGCAGGCGCATCCCAACGCACATCGATCCAGCGATCGACGGGTGTGCCAACAGGTATACCGCGCTGACGGTATAGGAAGTCCGGCAGGATATCGCTGACCGTTTGCCGCTTTGAATATACGGTATTGCCCTGCTGTTCTACGCTCGTTATGGCATTCGATACAGCGCTGCTTCCCAAGGAGTCGGGGTGCAGGAACTGGATATGGCTCAAGTCCAGAATATTGTCCGTTTCGAGGACATAATTAGCTTTCACATGCAGGTAGCGCTTGGCGACATAGTACTGGGACGAATCCTGGCAGGAGAAGTCAGGAATGGTGGAGGGATCGGCTAGCTCCGGGGCTCCCATCCAGATCCAGATCATGCTGTGCTTCTCTACCACCGGATAGGTTTTCACTACAGCAGCTTTCGGTATAGCGCCCTGCGGGTTATGGATACATTTGCCTTGCCCATTGAATTGCAGGCCGTGATAGGGACACTGAACCCCACCCGCTACCCGCTTGCCAAGATGCAGTGGCGCAAATCGATGCGGGCAACGATTGGATATCGCTTGTACCCCACCGGCCTCATCGCGAAAGAACAGTACCGACTCGTTCAGCAAGGTGCGCTGGAGCAACGTCTCATTGTTGATTTCCTCATCCCAGGCAGCCACGTACCAGACGTTTCTCAAAAAAACCATTGTTGTCCCCTCAGGTTCCATCATTACAGCTACTGAAGACTGTGCAAGGGCCACCGCGACACGATTTGGTCATGCAGACCTTCAAGATCTGCATATCGATTCGATGATTGTTCTGACTGGAATCAATGCCCTCTGCACGAGGTCCAAGCCCATGATCAGGCCGCGCTAAAAGTCTTGTGCGGGTCGATGACGAATTTCTTCGGCACACCTGCATCAAAGTCCCCATATCCACGCGGTGCGTCATCCAAGCCGATGACCTGCACGCCGACCACTTCGGCGATGTTGATGCGGTTCCACATGATGGCCTGCATCAGTGCACGGTTGTACTTCATCACCGGCGTTTGGCCGGTATGGAAACTGTGCGACTTAGCCCAGCCGAGGCCGAACCGAATGCTCAGGCTGCCGATTTTGGCAGCGGCATCCACTGCCCCTGGATCCTCGGTCACATACAGGCCGGGAATACCGATCTTGCCGGAGACACGGGTAATCTGCATCAGCGAGTTGAGCACGGTAGCCGGGGCTTCGTGCTTGGCGCCTTCGTGGCCATGGCCACGGGCTTCAAAGCCCACACAGTCAATGGCGCAGTCAACTTCCGGTTCGCCGAGCAGTGCGGCAACTTGCTCGTGCAAGGGAGTGTCCAGAGACAGGTCGGCTATTTCAAAGGCCTGGGCCTTGGCGTGAGCCAGACGAGCCCGATTGAGGTCGCCGACAATGACCACGGCCGCGCCAAGGAGGCGAGCCGAAGCAGCGGCAGCCAGACCAACCGGACCTGCACCGGCCACGTATACGGTGCTGCCAGGACCGACGCCGGCGGTGATAGCGCCGTGGTAGCCGGTGGGCAGGATGTCGGACAGACAGGTCAGGTCACGGATCTTCTCCATGGCCTTGTCGCGGTCCGGCAGCTTCAGCAGATTGAAATCGGCGTAGGGTACCAGCACGTATTCTGCCTGGCCGCCAGTCCAGTCGCCCATATCGACGTAGCCGTAGGCACCGCCGGCACGGGCCGGATTGACGGTCAGGCACACGCCAGTGTGTTGTTCCTTGCAAGAGCGGCAGCGACCACAAGCGACGTTGAAGGGGACGGAGACCAGATCACCGATCTGTAGGTGCTCAACATCGCGGCCTTTTTCGATCACCTCACCAGTGATCTCATGGCCCAGCACGAGCCCCACTTGAGCGGTGGTACGGCCACGCACCATGTGCTGATCGGAACCGCAGATGTTAGTCGAGACGACTTTGAGGATGACCCCATGCTCAATCTTTTTACCCCGCGGATCCTGCATCTTCGGGTAATCAATATTTTGCACTTCAACCTTGCCCGAGCCGAGATACACCACACCACGATTACCTGTCATTATTATTGTCCTCGTTGATTGAGACACCATTCCATCATATCGGCCCGACCAGCGATGGAATCGGTTAAAGCGCTGGTAGTAAAGCGGGCAGAAACTTCACTCACGCACCTCAAGCCTGTTATCGAGCACACCCCACGATGTCGTGAGCACTCACTTGGCATTCTGGTAATAGCCGGTAGCGACCAGCAGATTGCCAGACTTACGTAACAGCGCGTATTTGTCTTCTACCTTGCCGGTCACTGGATTGCGCCAGCGGTAGCTATACACGCCTCCAGAGCGATCCTTCATCATTTTGAGAATCGGCGCGCCAACCGGCTTGCCGTCCGGATCCTTGATAGTGTCGAACTCGACGCCCAGTAACCGCCGGTTGTAACCGTGAGCAAGATAACGGCCATCGCGCAGGTCAATGACGAAAAGATACAGGTCGTCCTCATTGAACCGCGCAGACAAGCTATTGATGGCTTGCAGGCTGGCTTCAGGATCACGCTCGATAGCGTCCACAGCACGGTTCAGAAAAGCCTTGGCTTGTTCTGCGGTGGCTCTTGGCAGGTACATGCCGACGGCGAGTACGCGATCTCCCACACGCTCGAAGAACACCCGTTTGCGTTCAACCCTTCCGTCTTGGGCATTCATCCAGCGGTATTCGGCCGACAGCACCTCCCCCTCGGCACCTGCCAATGCCTGGCGAAAGCCATCGCGCACCGCTGGAGCGAATGCCTCGGTCACGTCTCTTCCGATCCAGGTCGCCGAGGTACCTCCGCTCGCCAACATGGTGCCCTTGGTATCGACGACGAACACATAGTGCTCGTCGTCGACGAACTCCCCCTGGCGACTGAACGCAGCAAAAGCGATATCGCCCTGAACACGGTAGTAGTCTACAGCGCGCCGCAGCAGATCCCGGGCGCGCTGTTCCTCATCAGCGCTCGCCGAGCCGTGGCTCAGCAGCAGCAACAAGGCACTGCAAAGGAACGTCATCAGACGCATGTTCTCAACTCCCAGCACGCCTAAGCGCACGGTTAATGTCCAAAGAAGCGCAGCGGGCCGCGGCCCGGAGCCACTCGGGTTCAGCTGGCGCGCAGCCCTGCGGCCTCAATTCCTGCATGGCAGATTTCTTCGTCCTGATCACCCGTACCGCCACTCGCGCCAACAGCCCCCAGGACGCGTCCTGTATCGTCCTTGATCAACACAGCGCCGGTCTGGGGGATGAACTTCCCTTGGCCGGCAACGGCCAGCGCATCGAAGAAAGCCGGCATGAGTTGCGCTTTCTGCAGCAATTCTCGGGATGAGTTGCCCATGCTCACTGAAGCCCAGGCCTTGCCCGTAGCGATGTCGACACGAAACACCGTGGCGCCATCCTGGCGCTGCAAGCTCACCACTTGCCCACTGTCATCCAGGACCACCACGGCCATTGGCCTGTAGTTCGACTCGAGCGACTTTTTCAGCGCGCCATCGATGATCCGATTTGCCTGTTCGAGGGATAGCTTCATGACCCAATCACTCACCGATAGATGAAAGTGTTTCGTGCCGACACCTTGCCGCTCTTGCAAAAGCGTCAAGGCGCCGGAACGAGCCTGGCCGCCTCAGATGGCGATAGAGGTTTCGACGCCTTTGCCTATGCGCTCTTGCCATTCGGCGAGCAGGCGGGTCAGGCCGACCTCGTTATCCGCCGCACCGAACACGTACCGATCAGGTCTGACCAGAACCGCGCGGCAGCCGTGCCTGGCCATCCATTGGGCAAGAACGGATTCTTCCTCGACGACCTCGTTCGCACCGATCACATGAACGTTCAGCGCAGGCAGCCGCTGGACATCGATAGCTGGATCGACGACCAGTAACCAGCCCTCGCCCACCAGTTCATCGAAGCGCATACGCGTATCGCCTTGGCGCATCCACGGCTGCGGAAAGATCGTACCGACCGCGTTGTGCGGCGTCTGCGACAAGATTCCTCCGACAAGCTTGGGTAAGACATCTTGGCGAGGTGAATCCCTCACCACACCATCGGCTTCGGCCAGCAGCTTCGCATCGCGCTGGCGCGCCTTGGCCGGATCTCGCTCGCAGATCACCGAGCCGATAGTCTTAATGCGACTGATCAGTTCACTGACGTGCCGCTTGCGCTCGTCTCCATAACTGTCGAGTAGGACCTGCCCAGCGCCACCCTCGACTTCACCTTTGAGAACCGCTGAAAGCTTCCAGGCGATATTCGCAACGTCGCGTAGGCCCTGGCACATACCCTGGCCGAGGAACGGCGGTTGCTGGTGCGCCGCATCGCCAGCGATGAATACGCGTCCGATACGCCAACGATCGGCCACCAAGGCGTGAAAACGATAACTGGCCTGGCGCCAGAGTTCGCCGTCCTCAGGCATGAGCCACGGCGCCAACAGTTCCCAGGTGCGCTCAGGTGTCGCTGCCTGCGCCGGATCCTCGCCTTGCTTGAGGGAGATTTCCCATCGACGATGATTGCCTGGACCGATCACCAGTGTGCACGGACGCTGCGGATCGCAATACTGCACGCTGGTCTTGGGCAGTTTCGCCAATCCGGCCTCGTTGACCAGCACATCGACGACCAGCCAGGGCTCATCGAAGTCGAGGTCTTCGAGCACGATTCCGACCTCTTCGCGAACCAGGCTTCGCGCCCCGTCGCAACCGAGCACGTAGCGGGCTCGGATTTGCTCAGGGTCGCCCTGCCCCCGAATTACCGAGAGGGTTGCAGCTTCCGCGTCCTGGTCAACCGAGGTCACTTCGACGCCCAACTCCACCGTCACATTGCTCAAACTCGCCACCTTACGGCGGATAGCCCTTTCCACGGGAGGCTGGGTGAACACGATCGAAGGGGTATAACCGAGCGGGTACGGCCGGTCGATCATGGTCAGACGCTTGATGAGCTGTCGATCAACACCGTAATACTCAGACGGAGTGAAGGGCTCAGTATGGGGCATCACATCGTCTACGATGCCGATCTGTTGGAAGATGCGCATGATCTCGTGATCGAGCGCGATTGCCCTGGGAATGTCGTACACCTCTTCGAGGCGGTCTGCGACCCAGACCTTGAAACCGGCATCGCCCAGCATCGCCGCCGCGACGGCGCCAGCAGGGCCGAATCCGACGATTGCCACATCGTAGAGTCCCTGTGTCTGATCTCTGACGTCCATCTCAGGCCTCGTCGACGATGGTGTTGACCAGAGTGCCGATACCTTCGATCTCCACCTCGAAACGGTCGCCATCTTTCATCCAGACGGGAGGCGTGCGGCTCTGCCCGACCCCTGCCGGAGTGCCCATGACGATGAGGTCGCCAGGTTCGAGCGTCATGCAATCGGTCAACAGAGCAATGGTTTCCGCCACGTTCCAGATCATGTCGGCCGTGCTGGCGTCCTGCATGACTTCGCCGTTCAAACGACCCTGGATTTGCAGGCCCGCGGCACCGGCCGGGAGTTCGTCAGCCGTGACCAGTACCGGGCCGAAGCCGCCCGTGGCGTCGAAGTTCTTGCCAATGGTCCATTGCGGCGTGCGCTTCTGATAATCACGCACTGAGATGTCGTTGAAGCAGCTGTAACCGAACACCAGATCCAGCGCTTCCTCTTCGGATACATGCTTGCCGCGCTTGCCGATGATCACCGCCAACTCGGCTTCGTAATCGAACTTCACGGAGTTGCGCGGGCGCAGTGCCTGCCCGTTATGGGCCAGCAGAGAGCTGGCGCCACGGTAGAAGAACCATGGATAGTCCGGCTTGTCACGGCCCGACTCCTTGGCATGGTCGTAGTAGTTCAGGCCCAGGCAGATGATCTTGCCCGGCTCGGGCAGGGCCGGCGCCAGCTGCAGCGAGGCCATGGGCATGCGCACGACCTGCGACTCATGCGCGGCGGATGCCGCAGCTGCCAGATCCACTCCGGCCAGCAAGGCCTGGCGCAGGTCGCATGGAACCTGCGCCTGGGCCTCGTTGAAATCGATGACGTTATCGCCTTCCAGCAGACCCAGGCGCGGCTGGCCGTTCTTCAGATAGGTTGTCAGTTTCATTGAAAGCTCTCCTTGATGAATTCGATGGCCCGCTGCGCTTCTTTCAAGCGGGTGCTCGGTGGTTGTGAGATACCCCACTGATCAATGCGCCCGGGAGGCCATGCCCAATCGTCGGGGCCGCCGACTTTGTAGGTGCTGTCGATCTGCTCGACTTCTGCGGTGTATTCGATGACCACCCCGTCAGGACCAACGAAGTAGTTGAAGGCGTTGTTACCGGGGCCATGGCGGCCCGGCCCCCAGTCGATGGAGAAGCCGGCATCACGCATACGGCCGCCGCCACGCATGACCGAATCGACGTCTGGCATCAGGAAGGCGATGTGGTTGAGCGCATCGTTATCGGTGTCGCCCAGGGCGATCGAATGGTGGTCACGGTCGCAGTTCATGAAAGCCATGATTCGAGTGCGATCGGCCAAGCGGAACTTGAAAGCGTTTTCGAGAAATGCCTGAGCCGCCGCCAACTCATGGGCATTGAGCACGACATGGGCAAGACGCACAGGTCGATCAGGCGCTTCGTGGGCGTTGGCGTGCCCCTCATCACCATGTACCACTTGGAAAATACGCCCGTCCGAATCCCGAATGGTGAGGCCGACACCCCCGCCAGGTTCGCTCACTGGGCCGATCGACGTGAGCAGCGTACCGCCTGCCTTGACTGCCGCCTGCGCGATTTCATCCAGCGCCTGCGCACTGCGCGCACGCAAGGTGACGGTGCGCAGCGCAGGTTGGGGGCCGGGGTGCAGTGCCAGCAGGTGATGATCACGTCCAGTACCACGTAGGTAGACCGAGCCTCCGGCACGGGCAGCAATCTCTAGATGCCAGGTGTCGGTATAGAAGCGGGTGGCCGCTTCGACATCCGGTACGATCAGTGCAACGCTGCGCAGCGCTTCAATCCAGGGCGAACTCATTGATGAACCTCCAAGCCGAGAAAACGCTCGGCGTTTGCATGGGCGAGCGCACTGGTCGTGGCCTCTTCAAAGCCAGCAGCACGAATTCGCTGCAGGGGCGTGCGGTCGTGAAAGTTGAACGGGTAATCGGTGCCGACCATCAGCTGCGAAGCGCCAAACAGCGCGACTAGATGGCGCAAGGTCGGCGTATCGAAAACCAGAGTGTCAAAATGGAACTTGCGGGCTTGCGCCATGGGCGACTCGGTGATTGCCTCGCGCAGCGCGGGAAACACCTGCCAGCCCTGTTCGAGCCTGGGCAGCAGGGAAGCAAGCGTGCCGCCGCCATG
Source organism: Pseudomonas sp. CM25 (assembly GCF_013179705.1). Taxonomy (NCBI): domain Bacteria; kingdom Pseudomonadati; phylum Pseudomonadota; class Gammaproteobacteria; order Pseudomonadales; family Pseudomonadaceae; genus Pseudomonas; species Pseudomonas sp. CM25. Next base: position 16,770 of record NZ_JABMCW010000066.1, read on the forward strand.
GCTGAAGGCGATGCGCAGGCGTGGATGGCGCGCCATCAGATTGGTGGTAATGCAGGAAGCAGCCGCCAGGCCAACATCGGTGGGATAGGCCAGCACTTGCTGCAAAGGACCTGGGCCCAACAGCCTGTCCATGCCGGTGGGCTTGAGCGCATGCACGAATACCGCGGCACCGAGATCGACACAGGCTTCGAAGAACGGGTCGAATCGAGTGTCACCGATGGCCACGCCGTTGATATTGCTGCCGAGTTCGACACCCACGAGACCGGGTGTCTGCATGATGAAGCGCAGCTCGTCGATCGCCAGGTCGACATCTTGCAGCGGTACGGCCCCTAGACCGAGCAGCTGCGCAGGCTGGGCTGCCACCATGGCGCCGATCTGTTCATTCAGATAGCGCAGGATCTGTTGTGCATCCCGGGCATCCATCCAATAGGAGAGCAGTTCGGGCATTGGCGACAACACCTGGATACCGAGACCAAGACCTGGCATGTCAGCCAATCGTTTCTCGACATCCCAGCACTTGTCCGAGACGGTGCGATAAACCTTATCGGCAATCACCACATGCCGATGGCATTGATGTGCAGCCACCATGAAAGGCCAGGCAATAGGGAGTCGATCACCGATATAGGTAGGCAACGTCGCGGGAACCACGTGCGCGTGAATATCGATACCGCAGCATTTGTTAGCATTGATTGTTTGCATGTACGCAGTATCTTGCGGCACTCTGTATCCAGCAACTCAATACAACGAATAACAAAAATCCACAAAACAAATTCGGACAGCTTCCACAGATGAACTTGCGCAACGTCGACCTCAATCTCTTGCTGGTATTCCACGCGATGATCGAGCATCGCAGCGTGACCCGCGCGGCCGAGTCCATCGGCCTGAGCCAACCCGCGACGAGCGCTGCGCTGAACCGCTTGCGCTCACTGCTGGGGGATCCCTTGTTCGTCAAGGCAGGAGCGGAAATGCATCCGACGCCAAGGGCCACCGAGCTGATCCAGCCTGTGCAGTTGATCATGGAAACGATCAAGGGACATATCCTGCCCTCGGCGGCCTTCGAGGCGTCTACGACGGATCGTCAGTTTCACATCCTCACGCCGGATATTGGCGAAATCAATTTCCTGCCCAAGCTCCTCAACCATCTGGCTGTTCATGCGCCGAACGCATGCCTCAAAACCACCTCCATGCCAAAACATGCAGCAGCGGACGCACTCGAGTCCGGCAACGTGGACTTGGCAATAGGTTACTTTCCGGACCTTCAGAAGGCCGGATTCTTCCAGCAACGGCTGTTCTGTAACGAATACGTCTGTATCTTGCGGCGCGACCATCCCGATATCGGACAGACCCTAAATCTGGAGCAATTCCTGAGTGCCAAGCATGCCGTCGTATTGCCCGAAGGCAGAGAACATCTATTCGAGAAATTCTTGCTGGCGGAAGGCGTGAAGCGGACGGTTCAGCTCGAAGTTTCACACTTCATGAGTCTGCTGCCGATTATCTCGACCAGTGATCTGGTGGCGACCGTGCCGCATGACCTGGCGCAAGCCTGTATCCGCTTTGGCAATGGCAACATACGCATGCTGCCTTCACCCATAAGGGCGCCCGTCATCGAACTGCAGCAACTTTGGCACCGCCGCTATCACAAGGATGCCGCGCATACCTGGCTACGCACGTCGATACACAGATTGTTCAGCGCGGAGTAGGCTTAAAAAGAGCAGCCGAAGCCGCTCGAGCACCTGCAATGAACCAAGCCGTAGAAACTCAGCAGTTAGCCGCCCCCTGCAATCACTCATCCGTCAGGACCGCACGCAACAGCACGGGGGCTGACAAGGCGCCAACGACCGAGCCATAGACCATCTTGAAAGCCACGAACGGCCAGAAGGGCATGGACGATATTTCCAAAGCGACGAATGCGCCGATCGAAAGAGGACCGATGATTGCGGTCATCAGTACGGCGGCCAGCAATGCCCTGAGGAACAGGTTGCGCGGAAGCCGAAAGCCCATAACCTTCAAGGCGCTGGATTCCAGACGAGGTATGCGCCCTGCCCGCACTCGCTTTCGTGTAATCAGCATCACGGCCACATTGGCCAGCAAGGTAAGCATGAACAGGGTGACGAGCAAATCGAGTGCGATGCCATCACCGCCCCACAAGCGTACCCGGGGGTGGTTTCTGAACAGCATGAAGGTGAAGGCAAAGGCTAGCAGCGCGTTAATCACGCAGCCCGCCAGCACTTCATTGCGAATGTATTTCTTATGTGCAGTACTCAGACTGATTTCCATGAGGTAGAGCCTCTGACCTCGTAGCCAATTCGAGGCAGGCTCTGATCCGCCTTACTGACTCGCGACCAGAGCCTGCTCCTGGGTTTCAGTGTGCTGACCCGTCAGATAGCTTGATCTCGGACGGTGCCCCGCGACGGACGTCCGGCATGCGCTTGTTAGGTGCGAACACCACGCCGTTCTTCAGCGCATACTCGTCCCAAAGCTGCACCATTTGCTTGACGATTTCGGGATGCTCTGCCGCTACATTGTGGCTTTCGCTACGATCCCGCTCCAAGTCATAGAGCTCCCACTGGTTGTCGGCAAATGGTGTCATGACCGATACCAGCTTCCACCTGCCGCTGCGTACATAGCGGCCGCCGAACAATTCACTGGCGAGCGCGCGATTGGCCAGTTGCTCGCTGCCAGCTTCTCCCTTGAGTACCGGAGCCAAGGAAATCCCGCTCATGGGATGCACAGTGCGACCGTTGTACTGATTGCCTTCGGGGAGGCGAATACCGGCGAAATCCAGAATCGTCGGTGCGATATCCGTCACACTCGTCGGTACGTCGATGCGTCGAGTGGCAGGGTTCTGCCCAGGCAGGCGCACGAAGGCCGGGGAACTGATACCACCTTCGGCCGTCCAGCCTTTGAACAATCTGAAGGGTGTGGCACTTACTTCGGCCCAGCGAGCACCGTAACCGACGTTCGACCGGCGATGCCCGATGTTGTCAAGGCTATTATCGGTATTCTCATTTGCCGGGAAGAAGCTATTCGTGGGCTCGGCGCCGTTGTCGGACATGAAGATGACCAGCGTGTTGTCGTACTCCCCTAGATCCTTGAGAGTCTGGATCAAGCGCCCGACGTTGCTGTCCATGTTTTGCACCATCGCCGCATACACTTCCATTCGGCGTGCTTCGTCCGCTTGCTCCTCGGGAGTCAGCATGTCCCAGGAAGGGTAATCCTTGGACACCGGAAGGCCCGCGTTTGGCTGGGCATCCTCGTCGATCAGCCCCAGCGTTCGCATGCGCTCGAGACGTGCGGCCCGGATTGCCTCATAACCGGCAGCGTACCGCCCCTTGAACCTTGCAATGTCTTCATCAGGCGCATGCAGAGGCCAGTGTGGCGCCGTGTAAGCAGCCCAGGCAAAAAACGGCTTGCCGTCACCGTGGTTCTGCGTGATGTATTGAATCAGCTTGTCGGTATAGGAAATGCTGGAGTAAAAAATTGTCGGCAACTTGGTGCGCTGGCCGTCTTCTACGTACTGGGCCCGATCGGCGAATATCGGCTTGCCTGGGACGGGGGCGAAGTGGGAGCCAGCGCCATTTATCAACGCGAATGACTTCTCGAATCCTCGTGCTTTGGGCCATTGCTCAGGTTCCTTACCAAGGTGCCACTTACCGGCCATGTAGGTGTGATAACCGGCGTCGCGCATGATTTCCGGCAGCCAATAGACGCGATCATTGAGATAACCCTCGTAGCCGGGCTTACCCTGCAATTTCGGTGCTCTTGGCAGGAGTTCGCCCATCGTACCCAGGCCGGCAAGATGGTTATCGGTGCCTGACATCAAGGCCGCACGCGTCGGTGAACAGGTCGGGGTGACATAGTGGCTTGTTAGCAGTATGCCCTGGTTGGCGAGCTGGTCGAGATTGGGTGTCGGGATTTCGCTACCAAAGGCGCCAAGATCCGAATAACCCAAATCGTCAGCGACTATCAGCAAGATGTTGGGCCGCTCTGAAACCGTTTTATTCGACCCTGTGTTGGACGGAACAGCCGCAGCGCTCAGACTGGCTACGCCAATCGCGTATACAGCCAAGGCGGCCCGCAGCAATGCTTTTTTTGCATTGCACTTCAACCGATTCATTAGCGTTTATCCTTATCGTTATTAGAGGGGTTGCCAAATCCCACGTTTCGGTTTCGTTTGGAGAGTAGGAAAGACCTGCCAGCCTGACGAGTCCTGATCGCTTCGTTCATCGGAGAGCCCGGCTACCCGAAAAAGGCAGCCGAGCTCAGCTCTGGGCATCGTCGCAAAGCCTAGCGAACGCCCTGCGCAGCTAAGCCATCAGCCGTGAAGATGACGGTT
>NZ_JABMCW010000660.1:0-1142 GCF_013179705.1 Pseudomonas sp. CM25
CAGCCTGCAAGCGTGCCGCCCGTGAGCCGGGCGGCCCTTTGAAACGAATTGATAGCGTATGGAGTTGACCATGCAGCAAGATTCCCACACTCACGGCATCGACATGTCCGCCCTGGGTCGCGACAAGCAGGGCCTGCGCCTGGCCGAAGAGACCGTGGCCATTGAAGTCCCCGGCCTGAGCCTGTACTACGGCGACAAGCAAGCCCTGTTCGACGTCAGCATGAATATCCCGAAACAGCGCGTGACCGCCTTCATCGGCCCGTCCGGCTGCGGCAAGTCGACCCTGCTGCGCACCTTCAACCGCATGAACGACCTGGTTGACGGTTGCCGAGTGGAAGGCGCCATCAACCTGTACGGCAACAACATCTACCGCAAGGGCGAAGACGTGGCCGAGCTGCGCCGTCGGGTGGGCATGGTGTTCCAGAAACCCAACCCGTTTCCCAAGACCATCTACGAAAACGTGGTCTATGGCCTGCGTATCCAGGGCATCAACAAAAAGCGCGTGCTTGACGAAGCGGTCGAGTGGGCGCTGAAGGGTGCGGCGCTGTGGGACGAGGTCAAGGACCGCCTGCACGAATCGGCGCTGGGCTTGTCCGGGGGTCAGCAGCAGCGTCTGGTGATTGCTCGCACCATCGCCGTCGAGCCGGAAGTGCTGCTGCTCGATGAACCGTGCTCGGCACTGGACCCGATCTCGACCCTGAAGGTCGAAGAACTGATCTACGAGTTGAAATCCAAATACACCATCGTCATCGTGACCCACAACATGCAACAGGCGGCCCGTGTTTCGGACTACACCGCCTTCATGTACATGGGCAAACTGGTCGAATTCGGGGATACCGATACCCTGTTCACCAATCCGGCGAAGAAGCAGACCGAAGACTACATCACCGGTCGCTACGGTTAAGCGCGGCTCGCAATGAGCACCCGCTCCTACAAGGCCGCGCTACCAAAGGACAAAACGATGATCAACAAAGAAAGCCTGACCCACCATATCTCCCAGCAGTTCAACGCCGAGCTCGAAGAGGTGCGCAGCCATCTGCTGGCCATGGGCGGCCTGGTGGAAAAGCAGGTCAACGACGCGGTAACCGCGTTGATCGAGGCCGACTCGGGCCTGGCCCAGCAAGTGCGCGAAGTGGACGAGC
>NZ_JABMCW010000661.1:0-1126 GCF_013179705.1 Pseudomonas sp. CM25
AGATCACCTCGATCAGCAAAGAGCCGGTGAAGAAGATGCCGATGAACGCCGAGGGGAAGCCGGCGATCACCAACAGCATGGCGTTGCGGAACACGTGGCCATACAGCACCCGTGGCCGGCTCAGGCCCTTGGCCTTGGCGGTGACCACGTACTGCTTGTTGATTTCGTCCAGGAAGCTGTTCTTGGTCAGCAGGGTCATGGTGGCAAAGTTGCCGATGACCAGCGCGGTAATCGGCAGCACCAGATGCCAGAAGTAGTCCAGCACCTTGCCGGTGGTACTCAGCTCGTCGAAGTTGTTGGAGGTGAGGCCGCGCAGCGGGAACCAGTCGAAGTAGCTGCCGCCGGCGAACAGCACGATCAGCAGGATGGCGAACAGGAACGCCGGAATGGCGTAGCCGACGATGATCGCCGAACTGGTCCACACGTCGAAATGGCTGCCGTGGCGCACGGCCTTGGCGATGCCCAGCGGGATCGACACCAGGTACATGATCAGCGTGCTCCACAGCCCCAGCGAAATCGACACCGGCATCTTCTCGATGATCAGGTCGATGACCTTGGCATCGCGGAAGAAGCTGTCGCCGAAGTCCAGCTGGGCGTAGTTCTTGATCATGATCCACAGGCGTTCGGGCGGCGACTTGTCGAAGCCGTACATCCGCTCGATTTCGGCGATCAGCGCCGGGTCCAGCCCCTGGGCGCCACGGTAGTTGGAGCCGGCCACGGAAACCTCGGCGCCGCCACCGGCGATGCGGCTGGTGGCGCCTTCGAAGCCTTCGAGCTTGGCGATCATCTGCTCGACCGGGCCGCCGGGGGCGGCCTGGACGATGATGAAGTTGATGACCAGGATGCCTAACAGGGTCGGGATGATCAGCAGCAGGCGGCGCAGGATGTAGGCCAGCATATTATTCGGCCTCGTCTGCAGGGGCCGTGCTGACCGCCGGGGTCACCTCGGGCTTGATCCACCAGGTGTCGATGCCGATGTCGTACTTGGGCGACACCTTCGGGTGGCCGATGTGGTTCCAGTAGGCCACGCGCCAGGTCTTGATGTGCCAGTTGGGGATCACGTAGTAGCCCCACAGCAGCACACGGTCCAGGGCGCGGCAGTGGTCGATCAGGCTTTGCCGCGAGT
>NZ_JABMCW010000662.1:0-1125 GCF_013179705.1 Pseudomonas sp. CM25
CAGCGGCGACCTGCTGATGCTGGTGGCCACCCTGGCCTACGCGTTATACAGCTTCCTGCTGAAGAAATGGCAGCTGCGCCTACCGCCGCTGCAGCTGCTGTACCTGCAAGTGCTGGTGGCGATCATCGTGCTGTTGCCGCTGTTTCTGCTGTCGGACAAAACCGGGCTGAACAGCCGCAACGTCAGTCTGGTGCTGTACGCCTGTGTGCTGGCGTCGATGATCGCGCCACTGCTGTGGATGCAGGCCGTGCACCGCCTGGGGCCAAGCCGCACCACGCTGTTCTTCAACCTGCTGCCGCTGGTCACTGCACTGATCGCTGCAGTGGTACTCGACGAGCAACTGGCCAGCTACCACCTGGCCGGCGGCCTGATGACCCTGGCAGGGGTGGTGCTGGCCGAGCGCTGGACCACGCCGATTCGCCGCTAGAGCCCCGCAGCCTTGAGCCGAGCCGCATGTTCGGTAAACAGCCGCACTGGCTCGGCGCCTTTGCCCACTGCGCCCAGTGACTGGTTGACGATGTCCAGGTGGTCGAGCGGGTAATCGTCGCCGATCACCTGCCCCAGGTGCGAGCTGAAGCGCCCGACCATGCCGTCGCACTGGCCTTTTTCCTTGACGAAACTGCGGGCGAACAGGCGACAGAAGCGGTTGCTGCCGTCAAAACGGTTGCGGCCCTGGTCGGTCAGGCCAGGCTGCAAGGTGCCCGACCAGGAGTAATAGCGCACGCCATTCACCTCGTAGGCCCCCTCCCCGCCCCAGGCCTGCGGCAGCCCCTGTGGATAAGCCTGGTTGAACAGTGCTACCCCGGCGCTGGTCAGCGACTGGTGCGAGGCATGCACATCCACCGGCAGCGGGTCCCGGCGCCAACCGGTCTCCAGCCACACCAGCAGTACGGCAAGACCATGCAACACGGCCTTGAGGATCCGCCCTTGGGGTGAATCGCCCGGTGCCGTGCGTTCAAGGTGATCCGCCAGCTCGGAGCCGTGGTTGGGCCCCGCCACCGAGGTGACCGAGGCTACCCGAGCAGGCCGCTTGGCCGCCGCATAACGCGCGTCCAGGGCACCCTGGCTGTGGCCGATGAGGTTGACCTTGTCGGCACCTGTGCGCTGGCAGATGTCTTCGATGAT
>NZ_JABMCW010000663.1:0-1124 GCF_013179705.1 Pseudomonas sp. CM25
CGATGGCGCCAGTGAGAATGAACGGCATGAAGGTCATGGTCGAAATCATCGCGTTGGGCAGGATGTGCCGGTACATGATTGCGCCGTTGCGCATGCCCAGGGCGCGGGCGGCGCGCACGTATTCCAGGTTGCGCCCGCGCAGGAACTCGGCGCGTACCACGTCCACCAGGCTCATCCACGAGAACAGCAGCATGATTCCCAGCAGCCACCAGAAATTCGGCTGCACGAAGCTGGCGAGGATGATCAGCAGGTAAAGTACCGGCAAGCCGGACCAGATTTCCAGGAAGCGTTGTCCGACCAGGTCGACCCAGCCGCCATAGAACCCCTGCAGCGCCCCGGCGATGACCCCGATGATGGAGCTGAGGATGGTCAAGGTGAGGGCGAACAGTACCGAAACGCGGAAGCCGTAGATCACCCGCGCCAGCACGTCGCGCCCCTGGTCGTCGGTGCCCAGCAGGTTGTCCGCCGAGGGCGGGGCCGGGGCCGGTACGCGCAGGTCGTAGTTGATGCTCTGATAGCTGAACGGGATCGGCGCCCACAGCACGAAGCTGTCTTTCTTCGCCAGCAGCTCGCGGATGTACGGGCTCTTGTAGTTGGCTTCCAGCGGGAACTCGCCGCCGAAGGTGGTTTCCGGGTAGCGCTTGAACGCCGGGAAGTACCACTCGCCGTCGTAACGCACGGCAATCGGCTTGTCGTTGGCGATCAGCTCGGCGCCCAGGCTGAGGCCGAACAGGATCAGGAACAGCCACAGCGACCACCAGCCACGGCGGTTGGCCTTGAAACGCTCGAAGCGCCGGCGGTTGAGAGGGGACAAGGCCATGTCAGTGCTCCCGGCTGGCGAAGTCGATGCGCGGATCGACCAGGGTATAGGTCAGGTCGCCGATCAGTTTCACCACCAGCCCCAGCAGGGTGAAGATGAACAGGGTGCCGAAGACCACCGGATAGTCGCGGTTGATGGCCGCCTCGAAGCTCATCAGGCCCAGGCCGTCGAGGCTGAAGATCACCTCGATCAGCAAAGAGCCGGTGAAGAAGATGCCGATGAACGCCGAGGGGAAGCCGGCGATCACCAACAGCATGGCGTTGCGGAACACGTGGCCATACAGCACCCGTGGCCGGCTCAGGCC
>NZ_JABMCW010000664.1:0-1105 GCF_013179705.1 Pseudomonas sp. CM25
CTTGCTGATTACCTTGTTCGCGCTCAACCTGCAGCGACGCGCCCAACCTGTTGCCGCCGGGGTGCTGGCGGCAGTCGCGGTCAGTATCGTACCGCTGGCGGTATTCGCCATCGAGCGCCTGATCGGCTGGTGGCCGCTGGATGACGCGCAGGCGCGCTACCACCAGTACTACACCCATGTGCAGGCCGGCTGGCTGGGCATGGAAGCCGCCACAGTGCTTGCCGGGCTGCTGATGCTGCGGCTGATCCCCTACCCGTTCATCGTCATGCCGATTGCCGTGGCCTTGTGGTTCATGTCGATGGACCTGAGCGAATGGTTCTTCGGCTCGCCGTTCAACTGGGACCAGCGGCGCGAAGTTTCGCTGTGGTTCGGGCTGGGCTTGCTGCTGGTGTTCCTCGGAGTCGACGGGCGCACACGTGAGGACTATGCCCACTGGGGTTACCTGGCAGGGTTGGCAGCATTCTGGGGCGGCCTTACCCTGGTGGACAACGGCAGCGAATGGGCCAAGGCGATGTACTGCCTGATCAATATCGCGCTTATGGGCATGGCGGTGCTGTTGCGCCGGCCTGTGTTCATGGTGTTCGGGGCGCTGGGGGTGGCGGCGTACCTGGGATACCTGTCGTATGAGGTGTTTGCCCAGTCGCTGCTGTTCCCGCTGGTAGTTACCTTGATCGGCTTGGGGGTTATCTGGTTGGGGCTGGTCTACCAGAAGCGGCGGGAGAAGCTGAGCCAGGTGATGCGAGGATGCTTGCCGGTCTGGGTGCAGGCTGCGTTGCCGGCGCTTCGCAACTGATATTGCCCCACAAGGGCCGCGAAGCGGCCCTGAAGTCTCAGCCTTAACCCAGCTCTACGATTTCGTAGCCATGGGTAATCTCGACCCCGGCACGCTCAAGCATGATCGACGCCGAGCAGTACTTCTCCGCCGACAGTTCTACCGCGCGCTTGACCTGTGCCTCTTTCAGCCCACGCCCCTTGACCACGAAGTTCATGTGGATCTTGGTGAACACCTTCGGGTCTTCGCTGGCACGCTCGGCTTCCAGGAACGCTTCGCAGCTTTCCACCGCCTGGCGCGACTTCTTCAGAATGCTGACCACATCAAAGCTGC
>NZ_JABMCW010000665.1:0-1105 GCF_013179705.1 Pseudomonas sp. CM25
CAGGACGTTCCACAAGATGGACGACAGTGACTGGGAGCAGGTCTACCAGGTGCATGTCGAAGGCGCCTTCAAGGTCACCCGCGCTGCCTGGCCACACCTGCGCGAGCAGAACTGGGGACGAGTGATCTTCACTGCGTCCACCTCCGGCATATACGGCAACTTCGGCCAGGCCAACTACGGCATGGCCAAGCTGGGGCTGTACGGGCTCACCCGCACCCTGGCGATCGAAGGGCGCAAGCACGGGATCCTGGTAAACGCCATCGCCCCCACCGGTGGCACGCGCATGACCGAAGGGCTGATCCCGCCGCAGATATTCGAGCGGCTCAAGCCGGAGCTGGTAAGCCCGCTGGTGGTGTACCTGGGTAGCGAGCAGTGCCAGGGTACGGGTGAACTGTTCGAGGTCGGTGGCGGGTGGGTGGGGAAGGTCCGGTGGGAGCGCAGCCTGGGCGTGGGCTTTGACCCGCGCGAAGGGTTTACCCCGGAGCAGGTGGCGGAGCAGTGGGCACAGATCGGTGATTTTGCAGGGGCGGTGCACCCGCAGGACAGTTTGCAGGCGCTGCAGCAGATGATGGATAACCTGCAGAAGTATCCGTTGGGCTGAGATTTGTACTGCCTGATTTCAAGGCAAATAAAAAAGGCCGCTGCAAACCGCAGCGGCCAATCGAGACGTCAGATCAAGGAGCTTCAAAATCTACGTCGGTGAACCTCGCAGGCCTGAAGGGCGGGGGGGGAGAAGCCCTTCATGCCGGCCAGTGAGTTAAGAATAAGCGGTTGATCCTGTGGGAAAAATAGCCGCTTATGACATTCACCTTTACGTATCGGGCAATAGTGACGCTGGCGCTCAGGCGGCGGGTGAGTAGCCCATGCGCCAGCTGGTTTCACGCGCTGCCGCCAGCAGCCGTTGCGCCGCCGGGCCATGCTCGTCGGCATGGAATATCGACGTCGGCCCGACCACCGTCATCACCGCAGCGATCTGCCCCATGGCATTGAATACCGGGGCCGAGAGGGCATCGACACCTGGCATCAGCAGGCCATGCACATGGTGCAGGCCACGCGCGCGAATGCCTGCCAGCACCGGCTGGTAGTCATCGGCGCCATGCTGCAG
>NZ_JABMCW010000666.1:0-1095 GCF_013179705.1 Pseudomonas sp. CM25
TGAACGTGCTTCGGTACCCGCTCGCGTCGAACAGCACACCGCCCACTGTTGAGCCCAGTGCGATGCACAACTGAACGACAGCTACCATCAAGCCACCGCCGGCCTCAGCGTTGTCTGGCATCGCTTGGGCTACCCAGCTCCACCATCCAACAGGAGCAGCTGTGGCCATCAGGCCCCACAGCCCCAAGAGCACTGCTACAGGAACGACCCAGGCCCCCATGGGGATTAACGTGAGAGCGATTACAGCCATCAAAATCGAGATAATGATCAGGGTTCGGTAGAGTCCCCTTTTGAGGAAAGTGCCTATCAAGGCGGTGCCGATGAAGCCCGCCACCCCGATGACCAGCAGAACGAGCGACAGCGTGGTGATACCGACATGTGTCACGGTTTCAAGAAAGGGTCGCACGTAGGTGAACAGAGCAAACTGGCCCATGAAGAACGCACCACTGGCAGCCATGCCCAATGCTACAGGCCGCTTTCTGAGCAGCCTGAAAACATTGCTGGAGGTGGCGCGACGTGGAGCAGCTCTCATGGAGGGCAAGCTAAACCATTGCCAAGCCAGAACCATAAGGGCGACGGGTACCAGTGCAAGAAAGGCACCGCGCCATCCGACCATAGCGCCCAGATAGCTTCCCAATGGGGCGGCAATGACCGTTGCCAGAGCGTTACCGCTGTTGAAGATCGCAAGCGCTTTAGGCACCTGTTCACTGGGTACCAGCCTCATTGCCGTCGCTGCGGACATCGACCAGAAGCCCCCAATGACAACGCCAATAAGCGCGCGACCGACCATATAGACCAAGTAATTCGGAGCAAAAGCGACAACTGCGCCTGAGACGCCCATCAACGCGGTGAAGCCCAGCAACATCGCCTTTCGATCCATACTGCCGGCGATCCACGTGATCGACAGGCTTGTGAGAACCGCGAAGGCACCCGAAATCGCGATACCTTGGCCCGCCATGCCTTCGGTGATATGGAGGTCAGCAGCGATGGGTGTAAGCAGACTAACCGGCATGAATTCGGATGCGATGAGCGCAAAAACACAGAGGGTCATTGCGAATACGCCGCTCCAGTAGGCGCGCGGCTCACCGTAAGTTT
>NZ_JABMCW010000667.1:0-1095 GCF_013179705.1 Pseudomonas sp. CM25
ATCTACTGGCGCAATGCCAGCTAGCGGATAATTCACTCACGACCAGTCGAGACCTAAACCGCTCCAGGCTTCCGCTTTCACAGGCCTAACGGGGACTGCTCCTTGCGGTTGGAATGGGTTAGGCGACGGATTTTTTTGGGCTGTGCTTGCCACTCTCGGTCAGCTCAGCGTGCATTTGGTCTATCGCTGTACCGGCTAAGTAGCTCGGGTTGCTGATCTGCCCATTGCGAATGCGGAAGACTGTCGATATGTCGCATTTGGCACGCCCTGCAATGGCCTTGTAGGTCATGCCAGAGCCAAGCAATGCATCCAGTTTTTTCGGAAGATCGGTAGCACTCATGGCTGCCTCCTTTGTAGATATGCACATCATCATGCACCAGTGCATATGTGTCAACGATCCGCTGTATTGCTCTATGCACTGCTGGGAGGCAGCATTGCACCTATGCATAAATCGATAGATAAAATCCTTGCTCAACTGATGGCCAGAGACGGCATCACCCAGATTGAGCTGTCGAGCCGGACTAGCGTCGGGCAGTCGACCATTTCCCGAATTCTCAAGCCGCAAGGCCCAAAAGGGATCAAAGAGCCGACTGATAAGCAGGTGCGACCTCTTGCCGATTTTTTTGGAATCACCACAGATCAGTTGCGAGGCTACGAGCCTTTAGGCGAGGCCGAGCCTGAAGCCCGAGATCGCAAAAACCTGTCTACTGCCGAGATCGTTAAGCAGATGCTCGCAAAGCATGGCAAGGGCCTTTCTCTGGATGCTCGACAGAAAATCGCCGAAGCCATTGAGGAGAAGTCTGCCGAGCAAGCCGCTTCCAATGTCATTGCCGTCGACTTTTCTCGCCCGGGACAGGTTGGGGACGAAGTGTGGATCGCTCACTACGACGTACGCGGGGCTATGGGAGATGGTGAGGTAGCTCACGACTTCCCTGAAATGCTGCAGGACATCCGCGTGAGCCCCACTCACCTACGAGAGATGGGCGTAGAGTTCAAAGAGCATTTCCATCTGAAGCTCATAACGGGTGTTGGTCAGTCCATGGCACCGACCATCAAGAGCCGCGATCCCTTGGTCGTTGACATCAGCATCCGTGA
>NZ_JABMCW010000668.1:0-1095 GCF_013179705.1 Pseudomonas sp. CM25
TCGGTGGTGCCGCTCAAAGGCCAGAGCAGCCAGCAGACGCAACTGGATATCAACGATTGCAATACCGTCGCCACCAACGCTGCGAACAGTACGGCGGCGTCTGGCGGTGCCCATGTCGGTGGCCGGGTGCGAGGCGCGACCGCAGGTGCGGTCGCGGGTGCAGCGGGCGCGCAGGTGCGCGGTAATCAGCATGAAGAACTGTATGACCGGGCCAGCGATGATGCCAAGCAGCAGTACCGGCAGAACCGCGCCGGGGAAGTGGCCACCGCCGGCGCCGCAGTGGGTGGCATGCGCCAGCGCCAGGAGCGTCGTCAAGACCGTCGCGGCCAGGACGAAGCGAAGACCCAGGCCCATGCCAGTGCCTACAGTGGCTGCCTGCAAGGACGCGGTTATCAGGTCAACCCCTGAGCCGTCGGCACGCCATGGCGCAGCCTGCATGGCGTGCCGCTTTCAGAACTTTGCCAGTTCTTCCCGGCAGAACTCGACGAACAACTGGGCCGGCTTGGTCAGTTGCACGCGCTTCAAGCGCGCTGCTGCCAGCCCCGACAACGCCACCGGCTCGGCAATGTCGAGCACCGCCAGGCGCTGGCCATCGTAGGTGTACTCGGAATGCGGGCGGGTCACCAGCAGCGAAAAACCAAAGCCCTGCCCGACCATGCCACGCACCATCTCGATGGACGGCGAACTGAAGACAATGTTCGGCGTCAGCCCCATTTCGTTGAACAGGCTGACGAAGTAGGTGCGGCTGGGGGCCACATCCAGCAGGATCATCGGCTCGGGGCACAGGTCGCGCAACGATACCTGGGCCTGGCCGGCAAAACGGTGGTGCTCAGGCAGCAGCACGTAGGGTTTCTGCGGCGGCATCAACGGCTCGGCCTCGATGGTGCCGTCCAGGTCATGATCGTAGAGAAACGCCAGGTCGAAGGTGCCGGCGGTCAGGCCCTGGATCAGCTCCTGCTGCTCGCCATCGCGCAGGCGGATATCCACCCCCGGATAGCGCTGTCGAAAGCCGGCGATCAGGCGCGGCAGGTACAGCGGTGCCACGGTTTCGAAACAGCCGATGTCGATGTGCCCGGCCACGGTGTCGTTGTCGGC
>NZ_JABMCW010000669.1:0-1081 GCF_013179705.1 Pseudomonas sp. CM25
CTGCTGACCAACTGGATGGGTTACATGCTGCTCGCCGGTGGTGTGTTCGCGTTGCGTCTGGTAGAGCTGCCCGCGAACTGGGCGGTGGGCACTACGGGCCTGCAATTCATCGGCTTTGCGCTGCTGGCCATCGCCTTTGCCTATCTGTTTGCCTGTGGTTTTGCCAAGAAGCGCACCTGGCGCTGGCGTGATCACGAGCTGACCCTGCCTGGGCTGCGCCTGGCGCTGTGCCAGGTGGCACTCGGCGCCAGCAACTGGGCGATGATGGCCTTGCTGATCTACTGGCTGTTGCCCGACAAGGCCTTCTACCCCTCTATTCTGGGGATTCTGCTGATCAGTTGCGTGGCTGGGGTGGTTGCGCATATTCCGGCCGGGCTGGGCGTGCTGGAAACGGTATTTCTGGGGTTGCTGCATGGCCAGATGGGCCAGGGCAGCCTGGTGGCGGCGCTGCTGGCTTACCGGACCTTGTATTACCTGATTCCCTTGGCGCTGGCGGTGATCACCTATGTGGTGCTGGAAAAACGTGCCAAGGCCATGCGCCAGCGCGACAAACCAGCTTCGACGTGAATGACGGCCTGTGGCCGGGAGGTGTCCCATGCGTGTCTTTACGATGACATTGATGTTGGCAAGCCTGGCCAGCGGCGAGGTGCTGGCCGAGGCCTGCGATGTGGTCACCCGATCGTCCAGCGAAGCGGTGAAACCGGTGGCGCAACATACCTGCTACACCTTCGGCAACATGCCGCCGGAAGCGATCAACTGGTCGTGCAGCAACGAGAGCAAGGACATGCTCAGCGCGCAGAAGCAGAAGGTGGCGCGTTGCGCCGATGGCAGCGTGGGCAGTTGTATCGCACCGTTGACCCAGGAGGCGCTGGCCAATCCTGAAGCAGCCGGCAATGACCAGCCGTCCACTCGGCCTGGCTTGCCCAAGGATGCCCGGGTGGTGACCTATTACTACGATACACCTAGCCTGGGGCAGGCGCGTACCGAGTGTGAGCGCAGCAATGGGATCTGGCAGACGCATTGAAGGCCAGGCAGAACAGTCCCGGCAGCGCTAAACAGGCGCTTGCCACAGCATTTGCGT
>NZ_JABMCW010000067.1:0-21015 GCF_013179705.1 Pseudomonas sp. CM25
TGAGCATCCCAGGCCGGTACTTTAAGGCCCAGGGCTCGGCACAGCAGGGTCTGGCCGGCGCACAGGCGCTCCGCCGGGCGTATTTTGCCGCCTGCGTCGGGGTTGTTCAGTTGCATTTGCGCCAGGCTGTTCGGCCCGGACAGGGCGTCCTGCCAAGGATAGGCGGACTTGATCAGCACTGCGTTGCCCGGCCCGTGGGCGCTGAAGTTCAGTGAGTCGCCGCCGCGGGCGTAGTACATGTAGATGTGGCCACCGTCGAGGAACAGTGCCTTGCGCTTTTCGGTATAGCCGAGCGAGGCATGGCTGCCTTTGTCGGTAAGGTAGTAGGCCTCGGTCTCGATGATTCGCGCGGCCAGCCACAGGTTGCCATGGCGATGACGGATGACCTTGCCCAGCAGGGCCTTGGCCAGCGTTTGGGCGTCACGGTCGAAAAAGCTGTCGGGCAGGGCTGGCATGCTGGCATTTCGCGGCTGGGAAGGCGGGGATGATAGCAATGAATGGCTTAATCCAGGCTGAACCGGTGAGGGAGGTGATTGGTATCTGCATGTTTCGTTGTCGCAGTGGCCCAGGCGCAGGAAGGCTATGGCCGAACAGCCATTTTCTACCATCCGCCACCCACCGCTGGGCGTACACCTGCGCGGCAGTTATAATCAGCCGATTTCCCCTTCGCCAAGACACCGAACCCATGACTGAGTCCGTTCTTGACTATATGACCCGCCTGGGTCGCGCTGCCCGTGAAGCTTCCCGGGTGATCGGCCGTGCCAGCACCGCGCAGAAGAACCGCGCCCTGCAGGCCGCCGGCGATGCGCTTGATGCCGCGCGTGCCGAGCTTGCTGCCGCCAACGAGCTGGACCTGGCTGCCGGCCGCGCCAATGGCCTCGAGCCGGCGTTGCTCGACCGCCTGGCGCTGACCCCTGCGCGCATCGACGGCATGATCACCGGCCTGCGCCAGGTGGCCAGCCTGCCGGACCCGGTCGGCGCCATCCGCGACATGAGCTACCGCCCATCGGGTATTCAGGTCGGCAAGATGCGCGCGCCGCTGGGGGTGATCGGGATCATCTACGAGTCGCGCCCGAACGTGACCATCGATGCCGCCAGCTTGTGCCTGAAGTCGGGCAACGCGACCATCCTGCGTGGTGGCTCCGAAGCCATCCACTCCAACCGCGCCATCGCCACCTGCATCCAGCGTGGCCTGGCGGCTGCCGGCTTGCCGGCGGCGGTGGTGCAGGTAGTGGAGACCATCGACCGCGAAGCCGTGGGCGCGCTGATCAGCATGCCCGAGTTCGTCGATGTCATCGTGCCGCGTGGCGGCCGTGGCCTGATCGAGCGCATCAGTCGTGATGCCCGCGTGCCGGTGATCAAGCACCTCGATGGCATCTGCCACATCTATGTCAGCCCGCATGCCGACCTGGAAAAGGCCTGGAACGTGGCGTTCAACGCCAAGACCTACCGGTACGGCATCTGTGGCGCGATGGAAACCCTGCTGGTAGACCAGCAGGTGGCCGAACGCTTCCTGCCCGAAATGGCCCGTCGCTTCCTGGAGAAGGGCGTGGAGTTGCGCGGCTGCGAGCGCACCCGGGCGATCATCGACGCCAAGCCGGCGACCGAGGACGACTGGCACACCGAGTACCTGGACGCGATCCTGTCGGTGCGTGTGGTCGACGGCCTGGATCAGGCCATCGAGCACATCAACCATTACGGTTCGCACCACACCGATTCGATCATCAGCGAGCACCAGGGTGAGGCGCGCCAGTTCATGGCCGAGGTCGATTCTGCCTCGGTCATGCTCAACACCCCGACCTGCTTCGCCGATGGCTTCGAGTATGGCCTGGGCGCAGAAATCGGTATTTCCACCGACAAGCTGCACGCCCGCGGCCCGGTCGGCCTCGAAGGCCTGACCTGCGAAAAGTACGTGGTGATCGGCGACGGCCAGCTGCGCGGCCAGGGGTCCTGCTGAGTTGAGCAAGGCCCAGGCAGTCCGGCGCATCGGCATTCTAGGCGGCACCTTCGACCCTGTGCACATCGGCCACCTGCGCAGCGCGCTGGAAGTGGCCGAGTTCATGGGGCTCGACGAGTTGCGCCTGCTGCCCAACGCCCGGCCGCCACATCGCGACACCCCGCAGGTGGCTGCCGAGGATCGCCTGGCCATGGTTCGCGAAGCGGTGCAGGGCGTTGCTTGCCTGAGCGTCGACGCCCGTGAGCTGCAGCGCGACAAGCCTTCGTACACCATCGATACGCTGGAATCGATCCGCGCCGAACTGGGCGCCAGCGACCAGCTGTTCCTGGTGCTGGGCTGGGATGCCTTTTGTGGCTTGCCAGGCTGGCATCGCTGGGAAGAATTACTGCAACACTGTCACATCCTGGTGCTGCAACGCCCGGATGCCGACGTAGAACCCCCTGACGAGCTGCGCAACCTGCTGGCTGCGCGTTCGGAGAGCGATCCCGCCGCCATGTCCGGCCCGGCGGGAAATATTTCGTTCGTCTGGCAGACGCCGCTTGCGGTGTCGGCTACACAGATCCGACAGCTGCTGGCCAGCGGCAAGTCGGTGAGGTTCCTGGTGCCGGACGCCGTACTGGCCTACATCGAGGCGCACGAACTGTATCGTGCACCTAACTGACGGCGCCTCTGGCGCCTCATCCAACGAGTTGAACGAGTTTTATATGACCAAGCAGAAAATTTACGGCGAAGAACTGGTCGCAGTGACCAAGGCCGCGCTGGAAGACGTCAAGGCCCAGGACATCCAGGTCATCGACGTGCGCGAGAAGCACAGCCTGACCGATTACATGATCATTGCTACCGGTACCTCCAACCGCCAGATCAACGCGATGGCCGAAAAGGTTCGCGAAGCTGTCAAGGCCAAAGGCGCCCAGCCACTGGGTGAAGAAGGCAAGGGCGACAGCGATTGGGTACTGCTGGACCTGAACGATGTGATCGTGCACATGATGACTGCCGCTGCTCGCCAGTTCTACGACCTGGAGCGTCTGTGGCAGGGTGCCGAGCAAAGCCGTGCCGCCGATGGCAAGCACCACAACCCGGAGCATGCCCACGAGTACTCCGACAAGCTCAAAGACCGCGAATAAGGAAAGCGCTGTGCGTCTGCGCCTGATCGCGGTCGGCTCGCGCATGCCGAAGTGGGTCGAGGAAGGCTGGCATGAATATGCCAAGCGCCTGCCTGCCGAGCTGTCGCTGGAGCTGGTGGAAATCCCGCTGAACACCCGAGGCAAGAATGCCGACGTCGCCCGCCTGATCCGTCAGGAGGGCGAAGCCATGCTGAGCAAGGTTCAGCCTGGGGAACGCATTGTCACCCTCGAGGTCCATGGCAAGCCCTGGAGCACCGAGCAGCTGGCGACCGAGCTGGATCGCTGGCGCCTGGATGCGCGCACGGTGAATTTGATGGTGGGCGGCCCGGAAGGCCTGGCGCCTGAGGTTTGCGCGCGCGCCGAGCAACGCTGGTCGCTGTCGCCGCTGACCTTGCCGCACCCGTTGGTAAGGATACTCATCGGCGAGCAGATCTACCGCGCCTGGACCGTGTTGTCCGGGCACCCTTACCACAAATGAGCCTGTAAGCAGTCCGATGTCGCAGCCGATCCGTCTCAAGGACCACGAGAAAGACGCCCGCCTGGTGCGCAACCGCGTCGTGGTCGGCGCAGTGGCGGTCATGCTGCTTATATGCGTGCTGATTGCCCGGCTGTACTACCTGCAGATCATCCAGTACGACTACCACTCGACGCTGTCGGAGAACAACCGGGTGCATGTGCAGCCGATTCCGCCGACCCGTGGGCTGATCTTTGACCGCAACGGCGTCATTGTGGCCGACAACCGGCCCAGCTTCAGCCTGTCCATGACCCGCGAACGCGCAGGTAACTGGCAGGAAGTGCTGGACAACATCGTCGAAGTGCTGGAGCTGACGGCCGACGACCGTGCCTTGTTCGAGAAGCGCATGCGCCAGGGTCGCCGGCCGTTCGAGCCGGTGCCGATACTGTTCGAGCTCAGCGAAGAACAGATCGCCCGCGTCGCGGTCAACCAGTTCCGCCTGCCGGGCGTGGAAGTGGTGGCCCAGCTGGTGCGGCACTATCCGCAGGGCGCGCATTTCGCGCACTCGGTGGGTTATGTGGGGCGGATCAACGAGAAAGAGCTGAAAACCCTCGACCCGGTGAACTACAGCGGCACCCACCATATCGGCAAGACCGGCATCGAGCGCTTCTACGAACCCGATCTGCACGGCCAGGTAGGCTACGAAGAAGTCGAGACCAACGCCCGTGGCCGCGTGCTTCGGGTGCTCAAGCGTACCGACCCGAAGCCGGGCAAAGACATTGTGCTGAGCCTGGACATCAAGTTGCAGGAGGCCGCCGAAGCTGCCCTCGGTGGCCGCCGTGGCGCAATCGTAGCGCTGGATCCGCGTACCGGCGAGGTGCTGGCGATGGTCAGCCAGCCGAGCTTCGACCCCAACCTGTTCGTCACCGGTATCAGCTTCAAGGCCTATGCCGAGCTGCGCGACTCGATCGACCGGCCGCTGTTCAACCGCGTACTGCGTGGCTTGTATCCGCCGGGCTCGACCATCAAGCCGGCGGTGGCCATTGCCGGCCTGGACAGTGGTGTGGTCAATGCTGGCAGCCGAGTGTTCGACCCGGGTTACTACCAGTTGCCCAACTACGACCACAAGTACCGTAACTGGAACCGTTCCGGTGATGGCTGGGTCGACCTGGACACCGCAATCATGCGTTCCAACGACACCTATTTCTACGATCTTGCGCACAAGATGGGCATCGATCGGCTGTCCACCTACATGAACAAGTTCGGCATCGGCCAGCGGGTTTCCCTCGACATGT
Organism: Pseudomonas sp. CM25; assembly: GCF_013179705.1. Lineage (NCBI taxonomy): Bacteria > Pseudomonadati > Pseudomonadota > Gammaproteobacteria > Pseudomonadales > Pseudomonadaceae > Pseudomonas > Pseudomonas sp. CM25. Next base: position 4,831 of record NZ_JABMCW010000067.1, read on the forward strand.
TCGAAGAATCCGCCGGGTTGATGCCATCGCGCGAATGGAAGCGGGCCACCCGCCGCCAGGCCTGGTTCCCCGGCGAAACCCTGATTCTCGGCATCGGCCAGGGCTACATGCAGGCAACGCCGCTGCAGCTGGCCCAGGCCACTGCGCTGATTGCCAACAAGGGCGTATGGAACCGCCCGCACCTGGCCAAGACCATCGAAGGCCAGCCGCCGGTGGACGACAACCCCATGGACAACATCGTGCTGCGTGACAAGTCCGACTGGGCCAAGGTCACCCATGGCATGGAGCAGGTGATGCACAATGCCCGTGGTACCGCGCGCAAGGCTGCGGCCGGCGCGCAGTACCGCATTGCCGGCAAGAGCGGCACCGCCCAGGTGGTGGCGATCAAGCAGGGCGAGAAGTACGACCGCAACAAGCTCCAGGAGCGCCATCGTGACCACGCCCTGTTCGTTGCTTTCGCCCCGGCCGAAGCCCCGAAGATCGTGGTCTCGGTGATGGTCGAGAACGGTGAGTCCGGCTCTGGTGTGGCCGCGCCCGTGGTACGCCAGATCATGGACGCCTGGTTGCTCGACGAAAATGGCCGGCTCAAGCCCGAGTTCGCGCCTGCCACCGTTACCCAGGAATCGGCCTTGTGATGAACAATTTCGATCGCATGCTCTCCAGTGAGGATGTGATGCGTCGGCGCGCCAGCTTTCTGCAGCGCATCCATATCGACGGCCCCTTGCTGGTCATTCTGCTGACCCTCGCGGCCGGCAGCCTGTTCGTGCTGTATTCGGCCAGTGGCAAGAACTGGGACTTGCTGCTCAAGCAGGCCACCTCGTTCGGCATCGGCCTGGTGTCGATGTTCGTGATCGCCCAGCTGGAGCCGCGTTTCATGGCCCGCTGGGTGCCACTGGCCTACCTGGCCGGGGTGCTGTTGCTGGTGGTGGTGGACGTGATGGGCCACAACGCCATGGGTGCCACGCGCTGGATCAACATACCCGGGGTGATCCGCTTCCAGCCCTCGGAATTCATGAAGATCATCATGCCGGCGACCATCGCCTGGTATCTGTCCAAGCGCACCTTGCCGCCGCATCTGAAGCACGTGGCGATCAGCCTGGTGCTGATCGGCGTGCCCTTCATCCTCATCGTACGCCAGCCCGACCTGGGCACGGCGCTGCTGATTCTCGCCTCCGGCGCCTTCGTGCTGTTCATGGGTGGCCTACGCTGGCGCTGGATCCTCAGCGTGCTGGCAGCTGCGGTACCGGTGGCGGTGGCGATGTGGTTCTTCGTCATGCACGACTACCAGAAACAGCGGGTGCTGACCTTCCTCGACCCGGAAAGCGATCCCTTGGGGACTGGCTGGAACATCATCCAGTCCAAGGCCGCGATTGGCTCCGGCGGAGTGTTTGGCAAGGGCTGGCTGCTCGGCACCCAGTCGCACCTGGACTTCCTGCCGGAAAGCCACACCGACTTCATCATCGCCGTGCTCGGCGAGGAATTCGGCCTGGTCGGGATCTGCCTGCTGCTGATCGTCTACCTGCTGCTGATCGGTCGCGGCCTGGTGATCACCGCGCAGGCGCAGACCCTGTTCGGCAAGCTGCTGGCGGGCAGCTTGACCATGACCTTTTTTGTATACGTGTTCGTCAATATCGGAATGGTCAGCGGCCTTCTGCCCGTGGTGGGCGTGCCGCTTCCCTTCATCAGCTATGGCGGAACTTCGTTGGTGACGCTGCTGTCAGCGTTTGGCGTTTTGATGTCGATCCATACGCACCGCAAATGGATCGCGCAGGTTTGAATAAGGTGAAGAATTTCATGCAAGCAGTGCGTAACTGGGCTGCCCGTTGTGCGCCATGGTTTGGCGCGGTGGGCCTGTTCGGCGCTGTACAGCTGGCCCATGCCGGTGATTACGAACGCTCGCCCCAGGTGGCCGAGTTCGTTGGCGAAATGAGCCGCGACCATGGTTTTGCCCCAGAGCAGCTGATGGGCGTGTTCCGTGAAGTGCAGCGCAAGCAGTCGATCCTCGACGCCATTTCGCGCCCGGCCGAACGGGTCAAGCCGTGGAAGGACTACCGGCCGATGTTCCTCACCGATGCGCGCATTGCCCGCGGGGTGGACTTCTGGCGCCAGCATGAGGCCGTGCTGGCGCGTGCCGAGCAGGAATACGGCGTGCCGGCGCAGTACATCGTCGCGATCATTGGCGTGGAAACCTTCTTTGGTCGCAATACCGGTAACTACCGGGTGATCGATGCCTTGTCGACCTTGGGCTTCGACTACCCGCCACGGGCCGAATTCTTCCGCAAGGAGCTGCGCGAGTTCCTGCTGCTGGCCCGTGAGGAGCAGCTCGACCCCTTGACGCTCAAAGGCTCCTACGCCGGCGCCATGGGCCTGCCGCAGTTCATGCCCAGCAGCTTTCGCAATTACGCGGTGGACTTCGACGGCGACGGCCACATCAATATCTGGAACAACCCGGACGACGCCATCGGCAGCGTGGCCAGTTACTTCAAGCGCCACGGCTGGGTAGCCGGCGAAGGTGTGGTCAGCCGCGCCTGGGTGGACGGCGAGCGCGCCGACCAAGGCCTGACCACCGGCATCGAGCCGGTCAAGACGGTAGGGGAGTTGCGCGGCCTTGGCTGGTCGGTTCATGATTCGCTGCGCGATGATCTGCCGGTTACCGCCTTCCGTCTCGAGGGCGACAATGGGCCCGAGTACTGGATGGGCCTGAAAAACTTCTACGCGATCACTCGCTACAACCGCAGCGTGATGTATGCCATGGCGGTGCATCAGCTTGCCGAACAGCTGGTCCAAGCACGGGGCGTCAAGTAATGCGCGCAATCATCTCTGCCAATTCCTTCAAGCTGCTCACCTGCCTCGCCGTTGGCGTGGTGCTGGCCAGCTGCTCTTCCAATCGTCCGGCCCAGCAAAGCAGTGGCAACGTCGTGCGCACCCAGCCAGGCCTGGATATCAACCGCGCGCACAAGGACGGCGCGCCGTGGTGGGACGTGGACGTCAACAAGATTCCCGACGCCACGCCAACTGTGCACACTGGCAACTACAAGGCCAACCCGTACACGGTGCTGGGCAAGACCTACTACCCGATGCAGGAGTCGCGCAACTACCGCGCCGAAGGCACCGCGTCGTGGTACGGCACCAAGTTCCACGGCCAGAACACCGCCAATGGTGAGCTGTATGACCTGTATGGCATGAGTGCGGCGCACAAGACCCTGCCGCTGCCGGCCTATGTGCGGGTGACCAACCTGGCCAACGGCCGCAGCGTGGTGCTGCGGGTGAATGACCGTGGCCCGTTCTATTCCGACCGCATCATCGACTTGTCTTACGCGGCGGCGAAAAAGCTCGGTTACGCCGAAATCGGCACCGCACACGTGCGCGTCGAGGGCATCGACCCGCAGCAATGGTGGGCCCAGCGTGGCCAGACGCCACCGATGGTGCTCAAAGAACCGCAAGTGGCGCAGAACCAGGCGCTGCCTGCCAGCACCGGGCGCGTCGAGCAATGGACCCCGCCACCGCAGCAGCACGCGGCGCCAGTGGTGCCGGTGCAGGTCGGCGGCAACAATGTGCCGGGCGGCAATGCCGGAAGCTTCCTGCAGGTCGGCGCCTTCGCCAACCCGGATGCTGCCGAGCTGCTGCGCTCCAAGCTCAGTACCATGGTCAGCGCCCCGGTGTTCATCAGTTCCATTGTGCGTAACCAGCAGACCCTGCACCGCGTGCGCCTGGGGCCGATCGGCAGCCAGGGCGAGATCCAGCAGGCGCAGGACAGCATTCGCCTGGCGAACCTTGGGCAGGCCAAGCTGGTCACAGCTGACTGACAGTGGGAGCGAGCGAGCCCGCGAAGCAGGCGATGCGGTGGATGGCACCGGCTGCGCCGGTGTTCGCGGGTGAACCCGCTCCCACAGGGTTTCACATGCCCCTGTGGAAGCCGGTTTACCCGCGAAGAAGACAACACCAAACTGTCGGTTTTGTCATGAATTGCCGGGCGCGGCCATGTACAATGACCGCTTTTGCCCGCAGCGACATAAAGCCGCATCTTGATGTACCACGGCGGCGGGCCAGGCCTACGGCCATAAAACTAGACTGACTGGCGCTGGGCACATGATCTTGCCCAGGGAACATCAGACCATTAGCGATTTTCGAGAGACGGATGAACATCACCAACCTTGCCAAACGACTTTGCCTGCCTGTACTGCTGATGATCACGCCTGCCGCCTTCGCGGCGGAGCAGATGACGCCGGCGCCACCGCAACTGGCAGCCAAGTCCTACGTACTCATGGACGCGTCCAGCGGCAACGTGCTGGTCGAGAACAACGGTGACGAGCGTCTGCCGCCAGCCAGCCTGACCAAGCTGATGACCGCCTACATCGCCACCCTGGACATCCGCCGCGGCCAGATCGGTGAAAACGACCCGGTAACCGTCAGCGAAAACGCCTGGCGTACCGGCGGTTCGCGCATGTTCATCAAGGTCGGTAGCCAGGTCACTGTCAGCGACCTGCTGCACGGCATCATCATCCAGTCCGGCAACGACGCCTCGGTGGCCCTGTCCGAGCACATCGCCGGCAGCGAAGATGCCTTCGCCGACATGATGAACAAAACGGCTGCCGACCTGGGTATGAGCAACAGCCACTTCATGAACCCGACCGGCCTGCCGAACCCGGAGCACTACTCGTCGGCCCATGATATGGCGACCCTGGCCCGTGCGATCATCAACGTCGACCCGGCCCACTACGCCATCTACTCGCAGAAAGAGTTCTTCTGGAACAACATCAAGCAGCCTAACCGCAACCTGCTGCTGTGGCGTGACAAGACCGTCGATGGCCTGAAAACCGGCCACACCGACGAAGCCGGCTACTGCATGGTGGCTTCGGCCGTTCGTGACGGCCAGCGCCTGATCGCCGTGGTGTTCGGTACCAACAGCGAGCAGTCGCGTGCTGCCGAGACCCAGAAGCTGCTGACCTACGGCTTCCGCTTCTTCGAAACCCAGACCTTCTACCAGAAGGGTACCGAACTGACCCAGGCACCGGTCTGGAAGGGCGCCACCGGCATTGTCAAGGCCGGCCTGGCCGAAGACCTGACCATGACCATGCCTAAAGGCCAATTGAAGCGCCTGCAGGCTTCGATGACCATGAACCCGCAGCTCACCGCGCCTATCGCCAAAGGTGACGTGATCGGCAAAGTGGAAGTCAAACTGGACGAGCAAGTGGTTCACAGCGCCGACCTGATCGCCCTCGATGGCGTCGAGGAAGGTGGTTTCTTCCGCCGTATGTGGGATAGCATCCGTCTATTCTTCTACGGGTTGTTCAACTGATACGTGACCTGCATGCCCCCGCGCGTTTCGCGGGGGCGTTGTTGTTGCCACGGCTTACGAGGCCGTTTCCGCCATGAGCGAACCAGACGTAAAGTCGCACAAGATCGAATTCCCCTGCGCCGATTACCCGATCAAGGTCATCGGCGATACCGTGGTCAATTTCAAGGACACGGTGATCGAGATTCTCAAGAAGTACGCCGAAGTCGACATGACCACGTTGGCCGAGCGTCAGAGCAAGGAAGGCAAGTACACCACGGTGCAGCTGCACATCGTTGCCACCAGCGAGGACCAGCTGCACGATATCAATAGCGCTTTGCGCGCTACCGGCATCGTGAAAATGGTGCTCTGATGTCCGCCTGCCTCGGTTTTCGCGAGCTTGGCCTGCAGCCCTACGAACCGGTGCTGGAAGCCATGCGTCGCTTCACCGAGCAGCGCACTCCGGACAGCCAGGATGAAGTCTGGCTGGTCGAGCACCCCGCAGTCTTCACCCAGGGCCAGGCTGGCAAGGCCGAGCACCTGCTGGTGCCGGGCGATATCCCGGTGGTGCAGACCGACCGCGGCGGCCAGGTGACCTACCATGGCCCCGGGCAGTTGGTAGCCTACCTGCTGCTGGATGTGCGCCGGCTGGGCTATGGGGTGCGCGAGCTGGTCAGCCGTATCGAGCTCACGCTCATCGACCTGCTCGGCAGTTACGCGGTCCAGGCCGCGGCCAAGCCCGATGCTCCGGGCGTCTATGTCGATGGAGCGAAAATCGCCTCCCTCGGCCTGCGAATTCGCAACGGCCGTTCGTTTCACGGCCTTGCCCTGAACGTGGACATGGACCTCGCGCCATTCCGCCGAATCAACCCCTGCGGCTATGCGGGGCTGGCCATGACCCAGCTGCGCGACCTGGCAGGTCCGATCGAACTCGACGAGGTCAGGACAAGGCTGCGCGGACAGCTGGTCAAGCACCTCGACTACGCTGAGCAGACGACCCTCACGGGCGGAATCGACTGAATATGACAACTGTGCAAGAAGCCGTGCCGAACCTGATACCCACCCAGGATGCTACCCCGCGCCCTGCGCCGAAGAAGGTGGAAGCTGGGGTAAAACTGCGTGGCGCCGACAAGGTCGCGCGCATCCCGGTAAAAATCATCCCAACCGACGAGCTGCCGAAAAAGCCCGACTGGATTCGCGTGCGCATCCCGGTTTCGCCCGAGGTAGACCGCATCAAGCAGCTGCTGCGCAAGCACAAGCTGCACAGCGTCTGCGAAGAGGCCTCCTGCCCGAACCTGGGCGAGTGCTTCTCGGGTGGTACCGCCACCTTCATGATCATGGGTGACATCTGCACCCGTCGTTGCCCGTTCTGTGACGTTGGCCACGGCCGACCGAAACCACTGGACGTCGACGAGCCGATGAACCTGGCGGTAGCGATTGCCGACCTGCGCCTGAAGTACGTGGTGATCACCTCGGTGGACCGCGACGATCTGCGTGACGGCGGTGCCCAGCACTTTGCCGACTGCATTCGTGAAATCCGCAAGCTGTCGCCTGGCGTGCAGCTGGAAACCCTGGTGCCGGACTACCGCGGCCGCATGGACGTTGCCCTGGAAATCACTGCGCAAGAGCCGCCGGATGTGTTCAACCACAACCTCGAGACCGTACCGCGTCTGTACAAGGCCGCGCGTCCGGGTTCGGACTACGACTGGTCGCTGGACCTGCTGCAGAAGTTCAAGCAGATGGTGCCGCACGTACCGACCAAATCGGGCCTGATGCTCGGCCTGGGCGAAACCGACGAAGAAGTGATCGAAGTGATGCACCGCATGCGCGAGCATGACATCGACATGCTCACCCTCGGCCAGTACCTGCAGCCGTCGCGCAGCCACTTGCCGGTGCAGCGCTTTGTGCACCCGGACACCTTCGCCTGGTTCGCCGAAGAAGGTTACAAGATGGGCTTCAAGAACGTCGCTTCCGGCCCGTTGGTGCGTTCTTCGTACCACGCCGACCAGCAGGCGCACGAGGCCAAGATCAAGCTCTGAGCCGGGCTTGATGCCAAAATGCCGATGTTTGCCGAAAGGGCAACATCGGCATTTTTGTTTGTGGGCTGCAAGCCATAAGCTACACGCGACAAGATGTCTGGAGCTGCATGATGAATTGTGTCGATAGCGTTCACGCACCATTGCCCAGGGCCATCCACAAGGATGCCTGCTTTGCGGTCATCGCGCCGGCGGGGCCGGCGCGCCTGGATACTCAGAAGGCCGGCGAGTGGTTTGCCGACCGTGGTTACCGCTGCCGTATCTACCCGGGGGCGAGCCAGGCCCAGGGCTACCTGGCGGGCAGCGACCAGCAGCGGCTGCAAGACTTGCACGACGCCTTCGCCGACCCTGCCATCGACGCCATCCTGTGCATGCGCGGCGGCTACGGCAGCATGCGGCTGCTGGACAAAATCGATTATGAGTTGATCCGTCGTCACCCCAAGCCGCTGATCGGTTACAGCGATATCACTGCGCTGCAGATGGCTATCTACCGGCGCACCGGGCTTGTCAGCTTTCATGGCGGGATGCTCAACGCCGATCTGCTGGGGGGGAAGTTACAGCCGACCGAGGCTTCGTTGCTGGCGCAACTGGGTGGACATCTAAGGGCAGGTGATCAGGTGGTGCACCCGCCCGCCTTCCCCTTGAGCAGCGTGTTGCCGGGCGCGGCCAGTGGGCCGCTGCTGGGGGGAAACCTGTCGATGCTGGGGGCGACCATGGGGACGGTTGCCGAGCTGGACACGCAGGGCTGCATACTGTTTATCGAGGACGTCAACGAGCCGCTGTACCGGGTGGACCGCCTGCTGACCCAGATGCGTCTCGCGGGCAAGCTGGACGGGTTGAGAGGGGTGCTGGTGGGGGATTTTGCCGGGATCACCACGGCGGCGCTGACGCCTTTGCTGGAGGATACTTTCGGGACACTGGGTGTACCGGTGCTGGCGGGGTGGCGCAGTGGGCATTGTGACCCGAATGTGTGCTTGCCGATGGGGGCCCGGGTGAGGCTGGACAGTGGTCAGCAAAGCTTGGTGTTGGAGCAGGACCTGTTCAGGGCCTGAGATTGTCGGGGCTGCGTTGCAGCCCATCGCCGGCAAGCCAGCTCCCACAGGTCCTGTGTTGCCTGTCAGGCCTATGATATCCCTGTGGGGGCTGGCTTGCCGGCGATGGGGCGCAGAGCGCCCCCGGCAATCTCACTGGCTACGCAGGCTCTCAAGCCTCACTGGCTACGCAGGCTCTCAAGCAGCTTATGGGTCGGATACCCGTCCGCCGGCCACCCCAACCCTTGCTGGGCGTTACGAATGGCCTTGCGGGTATTCGCCCCGATAATGCCATCTGCATTCCCCGCCTCATGCCCGCTGCTGTTCAGCAAGTTCTGCAGTTCCATGCGTTCGCTGCGGCTGAGCGGCAGGTCTTCTTTTGGCCAACTGCCGGCAATGAACCCCCAGCCGCTGAAGCGATCCCCCAACAGGCTTACCGCCAGCGCATAAGATGACGAGTTGTTGTACTTGAGGATGGCGCGGAAGTTGTCCAGCACCAGGAATGCCGGGCCACGTGCGCCCGCAGGCAGCAGCAGGGCGGCAGACAGCTGGTTGCTGTTTGCCGGCAGTTGGGTGCCTGCAGGCAGTTTCACACCCATCGCCAGCCACTCGCTTACCGGCTTGCGCAACGCGCCATCGGCCTGCCAGAAGTCGAAACCAGCCGGCACCTGTACCTCGAAGCCCCACGGCTGGCCTTGTTTCCAGCCCGAGCTCTGCAGGTAGTGCGCGGTAGAGGCCAGGGCATCTGGTGTGCTGTTCCAGATGTCGCGGCGGCCATCGCCGTCGAAGTCGACGGCATGGGTGTTGTAGGTGGTCGGAATGAACTGGGTCTGGCCCATGGCACCGGCCCACGAGCCACGCATGGCCTCTGGCTGGATGTCGCCGTGCTGGATGATCTGCAGGGCGGCAATCAGCTGGTCCTGGGCGAACTGCGGCCGACGGCCCTCATAGGCCAGGGTGGCCAGCGAGCGGATCACCGACTTGCTGCCCTGGAACTGGCCGAAATTGCTCTCCATGCCCCACACCGACACCAGCACCTGGCGGTCGACGCCATAGCGCTGCTCGAGGCGCGTCAGCAACTCGGCGTTCTGCTCCAGCAGCTTCTTGCCGTTGCGCACGCGCAGGGGCGACAGGGCGCCTTCCAGGTATTCCCATACCGGGCGGCTGAACTCAGGCTGGCTGCGGTCGGCCTTGATCACGTCCATGTCGGGCGTGACGCCTAGGAAGGCGCGGTCGAATGTGCTGGGTGAAATGCCGGCCTGCAGGGCCTGCTGGCGGAAGCCTGCCTGCCATTGGGCGAAGGTTTGCAGCGGCTGGATTTCAGTACTGGCGTCTGGCGTTGCGCCGGGCACGGTTACCACTGGCGCGGGTTGCGCAGGAGCCAGCGGCAGTGCGTCTGCTGCGGTGGGTTTTTCCGCGCAGGCAACGAGCAGAATGAAGCTGGAGGCCGCGATCAGCTGGCGGGTTTCCCAACGGGGGAGAAGACGGAAGAGCATGCACAGATCCAGAATTGCAGGTCAGGTGTCGACCATACCATGCCTGCGCTTGCGATGCTTTCATGCCGCCAAAAAGTAGGAAGCCTCCCAATCTCTCGATTGGAAGGCTTCGCGGCGGTAGCTGCCTTTGCCCTTGTCCGGTTGTTCCTGGCGGCAGCGGAACAGTGGCTGGGCGATGATCGACTTGGCCTTGTTAGGGCCGTGTTTTTTCGGCTTTTTGCTCATGGCGGGTTCCCGGCTGGTGGATTTCGGGCGGACTTTAGGCCTTCAGGCAGGTTGGGGCCAATTGATTGTGTATATGGCTGAGATCCTGGGGCCGCTTCGCGCCCCTTCGCGACACAAGGCCGCTCCTACAAGGAAATGCGATCTCCTGTAGGAGCGGCCTTGTGTCGCGAAAGGGGCGCGAAGCGGCCCCAGCTATTGCGAAGGAAGCACGAGCCTTTGCCCGGCCATCAACAGCGACAGCCGCGAAAGCCCGGTCCAAGGCGAGCCTTCGGCCTGCCCCTTGATCTGCGCATCGATACGCTGGGCGTCCTGCAGCAGCTGTGCCCAGCGCTGTGCGGACAGGCGTTGCAGGGCTTTGCTGACCAGCGGTCGACGTTTGTCCCAGACGGGCGGGCGGGCCTGGCTGAAGGCCTTGTCCAGCGGCACGCCTTGGCTGAATTGCTGGGCCAGGCCGGCCAGCTGGCGCAGTTCCCGGGCCAGGGCCCAGAGAATCACCGGCGGCTCCACGCCCTCACCGCGCAAGCCTTCGAGCATGCGCAGGGCATGCGCGGCTTCGCCATTGAGAATGGCGTCGACCAGGCCGAAGACATCGAAGCGGGCGCTGTCGGCGACGGCGGCCTGCACGGTTTCGACGGTGATCTGGTTGCCGTCTGCAAGCAGTTTGAGCTTTTCGATTTCCTGCGCCGCAGCCAGCAGGTTGCCTTCGACGCGTGCGGCGATCAGGTCGACGGCGTCACGCTGTGCCGTAAGGCCCGCCTGCTGCAGGCGCTGGTTGATCCACTGCGGCAGCTGCTGGGCATCCACCGGCCAGATCTGGATGAACTGGCACTGGGCGCCTTCAATCAGGGCCTTGCCCCATTTGGTCTTCTGCGCGCTGCCGTCGAGTTTGGGCAGGCTGACGAGCAGCAGCGTGTCCTCGGCGGGCTTGGCGCAGTATTCCATCAGGGCCGCCGCGCCCTTGTCACCGGGCTTGCCCGAGGGCAGGCGCAGTTCCAGCAGGCGGCGCTGGGCGAACAGGGACAGGCTGGCCCCGGCCTGGAGCAGCGTGCCCCAGTCGAAGTTGGCGTCGGCACTGAACACCTGGCGTTCGTCGAAGCCTTGCCGACGCGCGGCGTTGCGGATGGCGTCGGCGGCTTCCTGGCACAGCAGCGGGTCATCGCCGCTGACCACGTAGACCGGTGCCAGGGCGCCTTGCAGGTGCTTGTTGAGTTGGGCGGGGGCGAGCTTCATGGGAAAAAGGCAGGGCACCCTGGGGTGCCCCGCGCGGGCTTAGTTGCCCGGCAGTTCCAGTGGTGACTGCTGAGGCGTTTCGGCCTGCTGGCGGCGAGCAGCCTCCAGCGCGGCGGCCTCGGTCTGCGCACGTTCATCGGCCTTGCGCTGCAGTTCGTCCAGCTGCGAAGGGGTCAGCTGCTGCAGGCGGACAACCATGGCGTTGACCAGGTCGCGGCGCATTTCCTCGCGGGCGCGCTTGGCTTCCTGTTCGGAGCCGGTGATGTTCGAGCCGTCACGTACGTAGACCTTGCGCACTTCCAGCTTGTCGCTCATCAGTTCCAGGTTGTTCAGGCCCTGGATGCTGTAGTTGAGGGCTGTGGTCAGTTCGTATTCGGCGGTGCGGTTACCGCTGTTGTAGCTTGCCGAACGCTCGCGCTCCTGCTCGTCGGTCAGCACCAGGCGGTAGGGCGCGCCGGTGTGCACATTGACGCCACTACGTTGCAGCACCTGGCGCAGCTGGGTCACGGTATCCCCGTAGGCATTGCGCGCGCTGACGTCCATTTCCTTGATGCTCAGCTCGTTGGTACCGGTACCGCGCAGCTGGAAACCGCAGGCGCTGAGCATGATGGCCAGGCCCATCACCAGCAGATTGCGTTTGATCATGTTGTTGCTCCCTTGTGGGCCGATACCGCCCACCCGCATCGACTGCAGGTGGGCGTTGCCATCAGTTGGCGACGATGTTGACCAGTTTGCCCGGCACGACGATGACCTTGCGGATGGTCAGGCCATCGATGAAGCGCAGGACATTCTCGTTGCTGCGGGCGGCGGCTTCGATTTCTTCGCGGCTGGCGGCAGCAGGCATTTCGACCTGGCCACGCAGCTTGCCGTTGACCTGTACCACGAGGGTGACGGTGTCCTGTACCAGGGCGCCTTCGTCGACCGCAGGCCAGGTGGCATCGATGACAGCTTGCTGATGGCCCAGCGCATTCCACAGCTCGTGGGAAATGTGCGGGGTGATCGGCGCCAGCAGCAGGGTCACGGCCTCCAGGCCTTCGTGCAGCAGGGCACGGTCCTGCTCGGTGGCTTGCGGGGCCTTTTCCAGCACGTTCATCACGGTCATCACCTGGGCGATGGCGGTGTTGAACTTATGGTACTGACCCACATCGGTGCTGGCCTGCTTGATCGCCGCGTGGATGGCACGGCGGATGACCTTCTGCTCGTCGCTCAGGCTGGCGAGGTCCAGCTTGCCCGGCAGGCCCTGGTTGACGTGGGCCTGGGCCAGGCGCCAGACGCGACGCAGGAAGCGGCTTGCGCCTTCGACGCCGGAGTCGGACCATTCCAGGCTCATGTCGGGCGGCGAAGCGAACATCATGAACAGGCGGCAGGTGTCGGCACCGTAAGCCTCGATCATCGACTGCGGGTCGACGCCGTTGTTCTTCGACTTGGACATCTTCTCGGTGCCGCCGATTTCCACCGGCAGGCCGTCGGTCTTCAGCCGTGCGCCGATGATCTTGGCCTTGGCATCGCGTTCGAGTTCGACGTCGGCCGGGTTGAACCAGTCCTTGCCGCCGTTGCTGGCGACGCGGTAGTAGGTTTCGGCGACGACCATGCCCTGGGTCAGCAGGTTCTTGAACGGCTCGTTGGACGTGACCAGGCCTTCGTCGCGCATCAGCTTGTGGAAGAAGCGCGCGTACAGCAGGTGCAGGATCGCGTGTTCGATGCCGCCGATGTACTGGTCGACAGGCAGCCAGTGGTTGGCGGCTTTCGGGTCTACCAGGCCTTTGTCGTAGTTTGGCGAAGCGTAGCGGGCGAAGTACCAGGACGACTCGACGAAGGTGTCCATGGTGTCGGTTTCGCGCTTGGCCGCGGTGCCACATTTCGGGCAGCTGCATTCGTAGAATTCAGGCATGCGCGCCAGTGGCGAACCGGCGCCGTCCGGCACCACGTTTTCTGGCAGGGTAACCGGCAGCTGGTCTTCCGGCACCGGTACGTCGCCGCAGGACGGGCAGTGGATGATCGGGATCGGGCAGCCCCAGTAGCGCTGGCGGCTGATGCCCCAGTCGCGCAGGCGGAACTGGGTGCGCGACTTGCCCAGTTGCTTGCGGATGAGCGCGGCTTCGATGGCGTCGAAGGCGCCAGCGAAGTCCAGGCCGTCGAATTCGGCGGAGTTGATAAGCTGGCCGTGCTCGCCATAGGCGACCTGCCATTCGCTGCCCACTTCATCGCCAGCACTGGTGCGTACCACTGCCTTGACCGGCAGGTTGTACTTGTGGGCGAACTCGAAGTCGCGCTCGTCGTGGGCGGGTACCGCCATGACCGCGCCGTCACCGTAGTGCATCAGCACGTAGTTGGCGACCCACACCGGCAGCTTCTCGCCGGTCAACGGGTGCTCGACCAGCAGGGAAGTGGCCATGCCCTTCTTCTCCTGGGTGGCCATGTCGGCTTCGGCGACGCTGCCGCTCTTGCACTCGTCGATGAACGCCTGCAACGCCGGGTTGCCCTGCGCGGCCTGGGTGGCCAGCGGGTGTTCGGCGGCGACGGCGACGTAGGTGGCGCCCATCAGCGTGTCGGGACGGGTAGTGAAGACCTTGAGGGTGCCTTCGTGGCCGATGCTGGCCTGGTCGAACGGGAACTGCACTTCCATGCCGCGCGACTTGCCGATCCAGTTGCGCTGCATGGTCTTGACCTGCTCAGGCCAGCCCGGCAGCTCGTCGAGGCTTTCCAGCAGCTCGTCGGCGTAGTCGGTGATGCGGAAGTAGTACATCGGGATTTCGCGCTTCTCGATCAGCGCGCCCGAACGCCAGCCACGGCCGTCGATGACCTGTTCGTTGGCCAGTACGGTCTGGTCCGCCGGGTCCCAGTTCACGGTACCGTTCTTGCGGTAGATGATGCCTTTCTCGAACAGGCGGGTGAACAGCCACTGCTCCCAACGGTAGTAGTCGGGCTTGCAGGTGGTCACTTCACGTGCCCAGTCGATGGCCAGGCCCAGGCTCTGCAGCTGGGTCTTCATGTAGTCGATGTTTTCGTAGGTCCACTTGGCCGGGGCGACGTTGTTTTTCATCGCCGCGTTTTCCGCGGGCATGCCGAAAGCGTCCCAGCCCATCGGCTGAAGGACGTTCTTGCCCAGCATGCGCTGGTAGCGGGCAATCACGTCACCGATGGTGTAGTTGCGCACGTGGCCCATGTGTAGCTTGCCGCTCGGGTACGGGAACATCGATAGGCAATAGTAGGTGTCTTTGCCTGGCTGTTCGGTAACAGCGAACGATTGTTGCTCGTCCCAGAAGTTCTGGGCGGCGGCTTCGATATCACGGGGCGTGTATTGTTCGTGCATGGCTACTTTTGGCTGAGAGAGAAGAGACCTTGTTCCAGGCAGCGGAACCTCGCTGCGTCCGGCACTCCGGTGTCGTTTAGAGTGAACGCCGTAGCATACAGCAGCGCTGCGCATCGTGGGAAACCTTCGTTGCGAATGCCCGCTGGTCGCGGCACATCGCCGGTTTTTGCAGCGACGCTAAGCTCAGGTGTGGGGGGAGATATTCTTATCTTCAATGAGGTGAACGGATGGGAGAGACGCAGCTGACCGCAAGCAGACCGGAGCTTTACGAACGCCTGATCGACCGGCTTGGCCTGGCACTGGAAGTGGCCAGGACCTCGGTGCGATTGCGCGACGAGAAGCCAGCCGAACTGGAGCTGAGTGGCCTGAGCCACGCGGAGTTCGAAGTGATCAAGGCGTATCTGGATTCCCTTCCTGAGCGCCACGATGGCCCTGTCGGCAGTTACCCACAAGCGGAGCCGGCATCGGCAAAGATCATCTGGCTAAAGGACAAGAAACGCACCGCCAGCACGGCGAAATCCAGGACGCTGCCACATCGTTAGCCGTTCAGGTCGCCAGGCGCAGGCCATCGCGCCGGTTGTTCATCACTACACATCTTATGATCGGCACCGGCCACACCCTTGTTGACCGGTGTCGATCCTTCTAGGCTGCACGCCTGCCAAGGAGGTGTAGCCGATGCCAATCCGATTCTTCATCAAACAATGGTTGATGCCGCCGGGCATCCTGTTCCTGCTGCTGCTTGCGGCCTGGTGGCTGCGCGCGCGGCGGCCCCGGCTGGCGGCGCTGTGCTTTACCGTGGGGCTGGGCGGGCTGTGGCTGATGAGCCTGCCACTGGTGGTGCAGGAAACCGCTCGCAGGCTGGAAGCCGAGCCGCCGCTGCCGGTGGCTGACTGGGCGGGCCTGGCGAGCCGGGCGGATGCAATTGTGGTGCTGGGCGCGGGCCGTGAGCGCGGCGACCCGGCCTGGGGCGGCAGCGACCAGCCCACGGCCACCGCCCTGGAGCGCATGCGCTTTGCCGCGCAGCTGGCCAAGGCCTCGGGCTTGCCGGTGCTGACCAGTGGCGGGTTGCACTATGGCACCCCGCCGAGCGAGGCACGGCTGATGGCTGACCGGTTGCAGGCTGACTTCGGCGTGGCGGTGAAGTGGCAGGAAGAGGGTAGCCGCACTACTTGGGAAAACGCCCGGCTCACGGCGCAGGTACTGCAGCCGTTGGGCATTCGCCGGGTGGTGGTGGTGACCCAGGCCTGGCACATGCAGCGCTCGCGCTGGAGCTTCGAGCAGGCGGGGTTCGAGGTGGTACCGGCGCCGGTGGGTTTCCTTGGACGCGATCATGCCCGGCCGTTCGCCGGCTTGCTGCCCGAGAGCCGGGCGATGTGGCAGAGCGGGCAGTTGTTCAATGAAGTGGTGGGGCTGGTGGGGTACCGGTTGTTCTATTGAGCCTTGTGTTGCCTGTACCGGCCTCTTCGCGGGTGAACCCGCTCCCACAGAGACCGCACAAACCCATGGCCTGCGGTGTACCTGTGGGAGCGGGTTCACCCGCGAAGAGGCCGGTACAGGAAAACTCACACAGTCTTGGCAA
>NZ_JABMCW010000670.1:0-1071 GCF_013179705.1 Pseudomonas sp. CM25
ACTCGTCCAGGTGCAGGCTGGCATCTTCGAGGGCCGACTGGGTCATGTATTCTTCCATGGCCTCGTCGTCCTTGATGTACTGCTCCTGCTTACCTTTTTTCACCTTGTACAGTGGCGGCTGGGCGATGTAGATGTAGCCGCGCTCGACCAGTTCCGGCAGCTGACGGAAGAAGAAGGTCAGCAGCAGGGTACGGATGTGCGAACCGTCGACGTCAGCATCGGTCATGATGATGATGTTGTGATAACGCAGCTTGTCGATGTTGTACTCTTCGCGGCCGATACCGCAGCCCAGCGCAGTGATCAGCGTGCCCACTTCCTGGGACGAGATCATCTTGTCAAAGCGCGCCTTCTCCACGTTGAGGATTTTGCCCTTCAACGGCAGGATCGCCTGAGTGCGACGGTTGCGGCCTTGCTTGGCCGAGCCACCTGCGGAATCACCCTCCACCAGGTACAGCTCGGACAGGGCAGGGTCCTTTTCCTGGCAGTCGGCCAGTTTGCCCGGCAAGCCGGCGATATCCAGCGCGCCTTTGCGGCGAGTCATTTCACGGGCTTTACGTGCAGCTTCACGGGCACGGGCAGCGTCGATCATCTTGCCAACGACGGCCTTGGCCTCGTTCGGGTTTTCCAGCAGGAAGTCGGAGAAGTACTTGTTCATCTCCTGTTCCACGGCGGTTTTTACCTCCGAGGAAACCAGCTTGTCTTTGGTCTGCGAGCTGAACTTTGGGTCTGGAACCTTCACCGAAATGATCGCGGTCAGGCCTTCACGGGCATCGTCACCCGTAGTGGCTACCTTGTTCTTCTTGGCCAGGCCTTCCTGCTCGATGTAGTTGTTCAGGCTACGGGTCAGCGAAGAACGGAAGCCCACCAGGTGGGTGCCGCCGTCGCGCTGAGGAATGTTGTTGGTGAAGCACAGCAGGTTTTCGTTGAAGCTGTCGTTCCACTGCAGGGCGACTTCAACACCTACGCCATCCTCACGCTGGATGTTGAAGTGGAACACCTGGGAGTTGACTGGCGTCTTGTTGGTGTTCAGGTACTCGACGAATGCACGCAGCCCGCCTTCGTACTTGAAGA
>NZ_JABMCW010000671.1:0-1067 GCF_013179705.1 Pseudomonas sp. CM25
CCTTACCGGCTGTGCGCGGCGCGCCACGCCTTGGCCGATGCGCACATGGCGAGCCTTGCCGCGCACCCGCAGCTCCAGCCACAGCATCACCAGGCACATCGCCAGCAGCACGGCGGACAGCATCGCCGCGTTGGCATTGCTGAACTCCAGTTCGAACTGCTGGTAGATGGCGGTGGTGAAGGTTTGCAGGCCGAGAATCGACAGTGCGCCGAACTCCACCAGCATGTGCAGGGCAATCAGTAGTGCGCCGCCCAGCATCGACGGCCACAAGAGGGGCAGGGTGACCTTGACGAATACCCCCCAACGGCTGCAACCCAGCGTGCGTGCCGACTCTTCAAGCGAAGTGTCGAGGTTGCGCAGGGTGGCGGCCACCGGCAGGAACACCAGCGGGTACTTGGACAAGGCCATGACCATGATCGCCCCGCCCAACCCTTCGAAATCCGAGCTCAGCGATACCCAGGTGAAGCTGCTGACGAACGACGGCACGGCAAACGGCAGGCACAGCACCACGCCCCACAGCCGGCGGCCGGCCAGGTTGCTGCGCTCCAGCAGCCAGGCCAGGGCCAGGCCCACCATCATGCAGGTCAGTGTCACCCCGACCATCAGCAGCAGGGTGTTGCGCATCAGCCCCCAGACGAAGGGACGCCACAGCAGGTGCAAGGCTTCGCGCCAGCCGGCTTCCCAGGCTTTGATGGCGACATACAGCAGTGGCAGCAAGCTCATCGCCACCAGGAACAGCACAGGTAGTACCACCCAGATGGAAGGGCGCTTGCGGCGCGGTACGAAGCGTACCGGCGCCGGCTGGGACAGGGCGGCGGTCATCAGAGCAGGCCGACCTCGCGTTCGAGTTCGATGGCTTCTTCGGCATTGCCAAGGTCAGCCGGCGAGATCTTCGGCGGGCGCAGCTCTTCGAACGGTTTCAGGCCACGGTCAGAGACCATGCCTTTGTGCAGCGGGTATTCGGCGGTGGTCTGGGTGATCACGCGCTGGCCTTCTTCACTGGCCATCCAGTTGAGCAGGGCCTGGGCTTCCTTGGGGTGCTTGCTGGCCTTCACAGCGGCAGCGCC
>NZ_JABMCW010000672.1:0-1066 GCF_013179705.1 Pseudomonas sp. CM25
CGACAGACGCGGCAGGTGCTGCATGAGGCGGTCGAGCATCTGCACACCCACCTGACGGTGCTCGGCCAGGGTGGCTGGCTCGGTCATTTCGACGATGTCGCGCCAGACGAAGCGGGTCATGCGCTTGGCCGCCAGCTCTACGCCGAACGGGCGCATCACCACGGTCCAGATGAAAGCGAACAGCAGGCCTACGGGGCCAGCCAGGTTGGAGTTGAGGAAGGTGAAGAAGTCGGCGTCGTAGGCGCCCTGGATGCTGATGAAGGTCGAGGTGTTGACGATGGTCAGCAACGTGCCCAGATAGAAGCGGGGCTGTACAGTCAGCGTGCCAACGCAGATGAACGGCACGGCGAAGGCCAGCACCAGCATCGGAAAGTCGTGCAGGTTGGGTAGCACCAGGAACAGGTACAGGCTGGAGAAGATGACCGACATCAGCGTCCAGAAGAAGAACTTGTAGATCTGCGGTGCCGGGTCGTCCATGGCGGCGAAGAAGCTGCACGATACGGCAGCGAGGATCACCGCACTCGCGCCGTCGTGCCAGCCCAGGCCGATCCACAGGCCGCAGGCGACGACAATCGCCAGTACGGTGGATGCCACCGAGTACAGCATCAGGCCGCGGTCGAAGAACGCGGTCAGGCGGCCCAGGCGCCAGTGCCGGTACACCGCGCGCCAGGGTGTGGCGTCATCGCTGCGCAGGGCGTGTTGCAGGGTGCAGCAGTCTTGCCACAGGTCGGCCCATTCGGTCAGCCGGTACAGGGCGTTGGACAGCAGCAGCTCGGCACGCTGGTCGAGTGCCGCAGCGCCGGGTTGCAAGCGCGCGATCTGCTCGTGCAGGGCAGCCCAGCGGGCCACCGAAGCGCTGTCGGCAGTGCCCTTCAGCCATTCACGGGCGGCGTCCAGTACCGGCCGCAACTGGGCGAACTGCGCCGGGGCACGGCCTTCGAGGGCAACCAGGGCATCGTCGAGGGCGTCGATCACCGGCAGCAGGTGGATCATGCGCCCGCGCAGCTCGCGGGCGTTCTTGAGGGTGTGCGGGCCGGCGCCTTCGTGGCCGAGCTGGCCGATCATC
>NZ_JABMCW010000673.1:0-1064 GCF_013179705.1 Pseudomonas sp. CM25
TTCTTGCCGGTGAATGTGTTGGGCCGGACTGGATACGCGTGGGCGATGCGGCGATGGCGGTTGACCCGCTGTCGGGCAACGGGATCTTTCAGTCGCTGTCTTCGGCGTTGCAGGCACCGGTGGTGATCAACACCTTGCTGCGCAAGCCCGAGCGAGCTGCATTGGCGCAGCAGTTTCACCAGCAACGGGTCGAGCAGCTGTTCTTGCGCTTTGCTCGCATTGGCCGGGATTTCTACACGCAGGAGCAGGGGTGGGCAGGGCAGGCATTCTGGGGGCAGCGCCAAGGTTGGCCGGATGCGCAGCCATTGCATCTGGCGGCGGATTGGCAGGCAGTTCGGGTTGAGCGACGGCCTGTACTGCGTGATGGGCTGGTGGATGCGGCCGAGGTGGTGGTGACGGCGGACCAGCCGTTGGGGGTGTGGCATCTGCAGGGGGTGGAGTTGGCGCCGGTGGTGCGGGAAATACGCAGTGGCCGGCCAGTCGAGGCAGTGTTGTCAGGGCTGGCGGTTGAACAGCAGGTCATGGTGCGGCGGTGGGTGTTGGAGCAGGGGTTGGCTTGATATCGCCGGGGCCGCTTTGCGGCCCATCGCCGGCAAGCCAGCTCCCACAGGTACTGCACAAAACCCAGAATTTGCGCTGTACCTGTGGGAGCTGGCTTGCCGGCGATGGCTGCAAAGCAGCCCCTGGATCTCAAATCAGAAGAAGGTCCCGACAATCAACTGCATATAGGTCCCGGTATCCCGCCCGCCCAGCTGCGTACCACCAGTCGCAGCACTACGCTCCGGCTTGTAGAACCCGACCACCGGGCTGATCAGCAGGTGGTCGTTGACCATCCATTCCACATACAGGTCCAGCTCCCGCCCGCCGAGGTTGCCCTGGTCGGTGTCCAGGGTATCGAAGTCGAAATACAGCGCGCCCACTGTCAGGTTGTCCCGTGGCTTGCCCTTCAGCGCCACGTGGTGCACCTGGCTGTTCTTGTTGAACGGCCCGGCATAGTTGGCTGCCACTTCGCCCTGGAACCAGGTGCCGTAGCCACGGCTCAGGCCATAGAACAACGGGTCGAA
>NZ_JABMCW010000674.1:0-1056 GCF_013179705.1 Pseudomonas sp. CM25
CCTCGGGCGGTGTGCGACACCAACAAGGCCTACGACAAGCTCGATCTGGTTACTCTGCCTGATGACTACTTGCCGCGTACCAACTACCTCCCCGCCTGTGACTCCGTCACCTACCGCGACCGTACCCCGCGCGTAAATTGGGTTGAGGAGGGTGAGCATAGGGAGCGGTTAGTGACGGAGTATTATCGTCTGGCTTATCGTGGGATGCTGTCTCAGTCCGGTGAGCGCACCATGATTTCCATGGTCGTGATGCCTGGAGCGGCACACATCCATGGTGTTCAAACGACTAGTTTTAAATCGCAGGATTTACTGCTCCGTCAGGCCGCGACAACCATCTCAATTCTCGGTGATTTTTATGTGAAGTCCACTGGCCGAAGTAATTTGATGGCGACATGGGCTGCGCTGCCTCTGGTGGAACTGCTACCTTCGATTGCCTCTCGTGTTCTCTCGCTTCATTGTGTCACCAACCACTACGCTGACCTCTGGAAGTCCAATTGGCAAGGCGGTTTCCGCCAGCAATGCTGGGCCATTCGCGAGCCCTTTACCGCGCTGCCGCAGGATTTCTTTGCCAAACTCACCCCCGAGTGGCAGCGCCATGACGCGTTGCGCACTGACTACGCCCGCCGTCAGGCATTGATAGAAATCGATGTTCTTGTCGCCCAAGCGTTCAGCCTGACCCTGGAAGAGCTGCTCACAATCTACCGGGTGCAGTTCCCGGTCATGCGCCAGTACGAAGCCGATACCTGGTATGACCAGACCGGCCGCATCGTCTTCACGCCCAGCAAAGGGCTGGTCGGTGTCGGCTTGCCTAGAAAATCTCGTAAAAGTGACTTGGTCGAAGGCACCCACTACTCGGTCGAATCTCCGGCCTTCAATGCTAACGACATCGCCCTCGGCTGGGAGGATATCCAGCACTTGACCCAAGGTGTTGTACGCAAAACCTATCAGGACGACACCCTGCCTAATGGTCCCTGGGAAACCACAATCACTTACTACGCCCCGTTCTTTAAACCTGATCGGGAAGAAGACTACCGGGTGGCTTGGGCCATTTTTGAG
>NZ_JABMCW010000675.1:0-1056 GCF_013179705.1 Pseudomonas sp. CM25
CCCTCGCTGCCGGAAAACGGGTCGGCAAAGCCCAATGGCTGCCCCGCCAGCATCGCCGCGGCGATCGGGATGCGCGTCATGGTCTGCACCCCCCCCACTGCGATCACGTCCTGGGTGCCGCTCATAACCGCCTGGGCGGCAAAGTGCAGCGCCTGCTGCGACGAGCCGCACTGGCGGTCCACGGTGGTGCCCGGCACGCCAAGCGGCAGCCCGGCCGCCAGCCAGCTGGTGCGGGCGATGTCCCCCGCCTGGGCACCGATGGTGTCGACGCAACCGAAAATCACGTCATCGTAGTCTTCTGCGGGGACGGCATTGCGCGCCACCAGTGCTTTGAGCACATGCGCGCCGAGGTCGATGGCATGGACCTCGGCCAGCGCACCCTTGCGCTTGCCGGTGGGGCTGCGCAGCGCATCGACGATATAGGCCTCTGGCATGGTTCACTCCTCGAAGGTATGCCCGGGCCCAAGCCGGGCGTGGTCGGCGAACAGGTAGGCACCGACACGGGATTTGTGGAAACCGCGGTCGCCCCACGACGCATCCAGCGCCCAGGCCCGCTTCATGAACATCTGCAGGTCGACTTCCCAGGTGTACCCCATCGCGCCATGCACCTGGATGCCCTTGCGCGCGGCCAGCCAGCTGGCCTCGCAGCAGGCCAGCCGGGCTTGCGAAACCCACACCGAAGCACCCGGCTCGGCATTGGCCAGGCCATGAGCGGCGCGGTACAGCACGGGTTTGGCCTGCTCCACCTGCCGCGCCACATCTGCCAGGTGATGCTTGACCGCCTGGAAACTGCCGATCGGCTTGCCGAACTGCTTGCGCTGGGCCACGTAGTCCACCGACAGGTCGAGCATGCGCTGGGCCAGGCCGAGCAATTGCCCGGCCACCGACAGCGCGCCGCGGTCGAGCATTTGCGCTTGCAGGCGGCGGCCTTGCTCACCGCTGGCCAGCAGGGTCTGCGCGGTGGGGTTCCAGCTGACCTGACCCAGGCGCCTGGAGGCATCGATACTCGGCTGCGCCTGCACATCCACCGCCGCTCGCGGCACCAGGTGCAAGTCA
>NZ_JABMCW010000676.1:0-1035 GCF_013179705.1 Pseudomonas sp. CM25
GGCGACACCGTCGACAGCACGTTCGACAAGGCCCCGGCCACCTTCAAGGTCGGTGACGGCAACCTGCTGCCTGGTTTCGAAAGCGCGTTGTTCGGCTTCAAGGCTGGTGACAAGCGTACTGTAGTGGTGGCCCCGGAGAATGCCTTCGGCCAGCCCAATCCGCAGAACATGCAAACCATGCCGCGGTCCCAGTTCGAAGGCATGGAGCTGTCCGAAGGGCTGCTGATCATCTTCAACGATGCCGCCAACGCCGAGCTTCCGGGCGTGGTCAAAGCATTCGATGATGACCAGGTGACCATCGACTTCAATCACCCACTGGCTGGCAAGACCCTGACCTTCGAGGTGGAGATCCTCGAGGTGAAGGCCCTGTAAGCCTGGAGCCGAGCATGCAAATCAAACTCGCCAACCCTCGCGGCTTCTGCGCGGGGGTCGACCGGGCGATCGAGATCGTCAACCGCGCGCTGGAAGTCTTCGGCCCGCCGATCTATGTGCGTCACGAAGTGGTGCACAACAAGTTCGTGGTGGAAGACCTGCGCAACCGTGGTGCCATCTTTGTCGAAGAGCTGGACCAGGTACCGGATGATGTCATCGTCATCTTCAGTGCCCATGGTGTTTCCCAGGCCGTGCGCCAGGAAGCCGCTGGCCGTGGCCTGAAGGTGTTCGATGCCACCTGCCCACTGGTCACCAAGGTGCACATTGAGGTGGCCAAGTACAGCCGTGACGGCCGCGAGTGCATTCTCATCGGCCACCAAGGGCACCCGGAAGTCGAAGGCACCATGGGCCAGTACGACGCCAGCAATGGCGGTGACATCTACCTTGTCGAGGACGAGAAGGACGTTGCCAACCTGCAGGTGAGAGACCCGGACCACCTGGCCTTCGTCACCCAGACCACGTTGTCGATGGACGATACAAGCCGTGTCATCGATGCCCTGCGTGCGCGCTTCCCGAACATCGGCGGCCCGCGCAAGGACGACATTTGCTACGCCACCCAGAACCGCCAGGACGCGGTGAAGCAACTGGCGGACGAGTGCGATG
>NZ_JABMCW010000677.1:0-1035 GCF_013179705.1 Pseudomonas sp. CM25
GACCACTGGTCATCGCCCGGCTGATCGGTCGGGTAGGCCTGGATGTAATCCGGTCCAACTTGCTGGTAGCCCGTGGTGTGCTGTGTGCCGGCAAGCAGCCGCCACGCTCGGCATTCGTGCACATCCCGCTGGCCCTGCGCGATGCGCACGGCCTGGCGGCGCTGTCGATGATCACCACGGTAGTGCCTGGCACGGTCTGGTCCGAACTGGCGCTGGACCGCAGCGTACTGCTGCTGCACGTGTTCGACCTGGATGACGAAGCCGCTTTCATCAAGCACTTCAAAGACACTTACGAACGCCCGCTGATGGAGATTTTCCAATGACAGGCCTGCTCGCCAACGCTGTTCTTGCCAGCCTGTTCATCTTCGCCCTCGCCATGGGCCTTGCGCTGATCCGGCTGTTCCGTGGCCCGTCCGCCCAGGACCGGGTATTGGCGCTGGACTACCTGTATATCCTGGCCATGCTGACCATGCTGGTACTGGGCATCCGTTATGCCAGTGACACCTACTTCGAAGGTGCCTTGCTGATTGCCCTCTTCGGCTTTGTCGGCTCGTTTGCCCTGGCCAAGTTCCTGCTGCGCGGTGAGGTGATCGAATGACTGAAAACATGGTATTGCCGTTCTGGCTGGAGCTGATCACCGCTGCACTGCTGTTGACCGGCAGCCTGTTCGCCCTGATCGGTGCGATAGGCCTGCTGCGCCTGAAGGATTACTTCCAGCGCATGCACCCACCGGCACTGGCTTCGACCATTGGCGCCTGGTGCGTGGCACTGGCCTCGATCATCTATTTTTCGTGGCTCAAGGATGCACCCGTGCTGCACGCATGGCTGATTCCGATCCTGCTGTCGATCACTGTGCCGGTAACCACGCTTTTGCTGGCGCGGGCGGCGCTGTTCCGCAAGCGCATGTCGAAAGAACCAGTACCCGAAGAGGTCAGCAGCGGCCGCGACCGCGGCCACTGAAGCGTTGCCGGCTCACCCCTGGCTGAGGCGCTGTAGCTCCCGCCGGACCATGGCGACATAAGCTGGCGGGCCGAG
>NZ_JABMCW010000678.1:0-1032 GCF_013179705.1 Pseudomonas sp. CM25
GAGGTGTCGAGCACCACGGCAAATTCGGGCGGCTGCAGCTGCGTGTCTTTCACGCAGGCGAAGGGCGTGGCAGGGCGGCTGCCAAGCCAGTGCTGCAGATACGGCCAGCCCAACCACAAGGCCAGGGCCAGCAACAGCAGGCCAAGCAACGGCAGCAGGAACCACGGCAGCCATACCCGGCGCCGGCGCACCACTGGCGCTGGGGCGGGCAAGGGTGCGGTT
Organism: Pseudomonas sp. CM25; assembly: GCF_013179705.1. Classification (NCBI taxonomy): domain Bacteria; kingdom Pseudomonadati; phylum Pseudomonadota; class Gammaproteobacteria; order Pseudomonadales; family Pseudomonadaceae; genus Pseudomonas; species Pseudomonas sp. CM25. The sequence continues at coordinate 223 of NZ_JABMCW010000678.1, forward strand.
GCAGGCGTGACCGGGGCCGGCTCGGCCCAGCGCACGACCAGCGGCTGGCCGTTGACGCTGTACAGGTTGTTCAGGTCGGCAGGCCGGATGAGTTTTTCCAGCAGCGCTGCCTCATTGGTCTGGCCCAGGCTTTGCAGTTTGCCGACCAGTTGGCGTACCGCGTCCTGACGCTCGTCGTAAAACCGCAGCAAGGCAGCTTGCTGCTCGGCCTCAAGGTCGTGGTAGCGGTGTGGCTGGCCTTGCAGCTCCGACCACCATTCGCGCAGGCCATCCTTGCCGTCGCGCGGGGTGGCAAACTGATGAGCGATGCTTGGTGGGAAATGCCTGACGATGATCGCCATGGCTTGTTCGAGCACCCGCAGGTCGTTGCTGGCGGGGCTGGTGTCGCGGGTGACCCGCTGCATGTGCATATCCTGAAAAGATTCGGCAGCCGAAGCTGCCGAAGAGGTTCTACTCGTAACCCAGGCTCAGCTGAAGGCGGCTGACCTGTTGTTGCAGGTCCTTGAGTTTTTGTTTGCGGGCTTCGATCTGGGCGTTGCTGGCATTTTGCGAGGGTGCCGCCTGGTTGGTCTTGAGCTGCTGCTCCAGGCTGGCGATCTGCTTCTGCACATCGCTCTTGTTGCCATGCCGGGCCTTGAGGGTGCCGAGCAGCCCATTCAACGACTGCTCCAGGCTGGCCTGCTGGCGCTGCTGGCTTTGCAGGTCCTGGCGGGTCGAGGCCTGCAGCGCACTCAACTGCGCGTAGACCTCGTTGAACTGGCGGTTCTGCTCTTTGGCACTCAGCAGGTTCTGCTCGCTGTTGCGCACGCC
>NZ_JABMCW010000679.1:0-1025 GCF_013179705.1 Pseudomonas sp. CM25
GCCGCCAGCACTTCAATTTCCGCTACCGCTCGGCAGCGCACTTCATCGAGGTTTTCCGGACATGGTACGGGCCGGTGCACAAGGCGTTCGCCGCTTTGGAGCCGGAGGCGGCCAAGGCGTTGGAGCGTGATCTGGCTGAATTGTTGAATGCAAACAATGTGGGTGGCCCATCGTCGCTGGTGGTGCCGAGTGAGTATCTCGAGGTGGTGGTCACTCGAGAGCGTTAGCAGGCGCGCTTTCAAAAGCCTCAGCGGGTGGCGCCGCTGCGCGGACATTGAAGAGCTTGCAGACGAAGTACCAGGCAATGGCGACTGTGAGGTTGTAAGGGAACAGAACGGCCCAGAATGGCAATTGCCAGTTCTTTTTGCCCCGCATTTCTCCCGGCTCGCCGGTTCGCCATGGGGCATAGTGGCGCCAGGCTTCCGCCGGGGTCAGGCAGATCGCGTGCAGGGGCTTGTGCCACCAGTTGGGTTCGCCTGGCGGGGGAAGTTTGTCCGGGCCGTGGTCCATGAAGTGGCGAAGGTATTCCCAGACTTCGGCGACGTACAGAATGTCGGATTCGGTGGGCGAGTTACTGTCGACCCACAGGCAGTCTTTCTGGTGCAGGCTGCCATCTTCTCGGCGAGGGGCGAAGGCTAAGGCGTAGCTGGTGGTAAAGGATGATCCACCGAATTCAGTGCGTTTGAATCGGCCTCCCCTGATGTTGCTCCAATCAAAAGTGAATAGTTTTCCGAAGCGTTTATAATAGATTTTTTGTGTTGTCCTATTCAGGTAGATGTCAGAAAGCTTTTTTATATAGATTATTCTATAGGCTAGGAAAGGTGTAAAAATAAAAGGTACTATAATCTGCGCTACCAGAAATGCGTAGGCGCCCTCTAGCTCATAGTTGGTTGTGTCATCTAAAAGAAGAGTGTACACAAATATTGCAGTAGCTAGGCACATTGCCGTGTACATTTTCCCCATAAATACTGAGTCAGTAACCCATGGATTTCTCAAGCGCAGGAAGAAGCTGGTGGAATCAACTA
>NZ_JABMCW010000068.1:0-20909 GCF_013179705.1 Pseudomonas sp. CM25
CGGCGGCTTGGCCGCCGGCGAGCCGGTTTTGGCAGGGGCGTTGTCGACGACTGCTTCAGCCATGGGTTACATCCGTCCTCAAACCGGCATCTGCATGATGTCCTGGTACGCCTGGACCAGCTTGTTGCGCACCTGGGTCATGGCCTGCATCGACACGCTGGCCTTTTGCGAAGCGATCATCACGTCGGTCAGGTCGACGCCGCTCTTGCCGATCTCGAAGGCATTGGCTAGCTGGGTCGAGGCCTGCTGCGTCTCATGCACCTTGCCGATGGCCTGGCCCAGCATGTCTGCAAAGCTGCTCTGCCCTGGCGCCAGTTCGGGCGCGGCAGTGACTTTTGGCAGCGACATGGCATCGGCCTGCATGGCCCGCATGTCCAGCATCAGACGATTGAATTCAACACCTTGGCTCATGACCTTCTCTCTCCTGCGGCCGCATTTTTTTGACACTCATGCGGCGGATAGCCTACGTAAAGCAACAAAGGTGCCAGCCTTGAATGCCAGTTTATCAGGGCCGCTTCGCGCCCCATCGCCGGCAAGCCGGGCTCCCACAGGTAAAGTGCAGGCTTCAAGCCAATGCGGTCTCTGTGGGAGCTGGCTTGCCGGCGATGGGCTGCGCAGCAGCCCCTTCGATCTTCAGCCGAACAGGCTGGCCTCGACGTCAAACCCGGCATCACGCATCTGAGCCAGCTTGTAACGCAGGGTGCGCGGGCTGATGCCGAGGCGTTCGGCCGCCTCTTTGCGGCGGCCGCGCTCGGCGCGCAGGGTGTCGATGATCATCTGGTACTCGTGGCGACGCATGTCATCACCCAGCCCGCTGGCTTGCGCAACCACCTCAAGTGATGGCTCGGTGCCGGCCGACAATGGAATGGCGCCTGCCAGACAGAAATCCGCCGCCTCGATCACCCCACCCTGCTGCAGGATCAGCGCCCGCTGCAGGGCGTTGTCCAGCTCCCGCACGTTGCCCGGCCACGCATACGCCTGCAGGCACGCGCGGGCCTGCGGCGACAGGCGCACGGGAGCATGCTTCATCTTGGCCGCATGCCGCGCCAGCAGGCGTTCGGCGAGCTGCAGAATGTCGCCTGGGCGCTCGCGCAGCGGCTGCCAGGCCAGGGGGAACACTGACAGGCGATAGTAAAGATCCTCACGGAAACGCCCGGCTGTCACTTCACCGAACAGGTCACGGTTGGTGGTGGCCAGCACCCGAATATCGAGGCTGATCGGCTTACGCCCGCCTACCCGCTCCACCTCGCGCTCCTGCAACACGCGCAGCAGCTTGGCCTGCAAGGCCATGGGCATTTCCGAAATCTCGTCGAGCAGCAAGGTGCCGCCTTCGGCCTGCTCGAACTTGCCCGCCTGCGCGGCAATGGCACCAGTGAAGGCGCCCTTCTCGTGGCCGAACAGCGTGGCCTCGAGCATGTTGTCGGGGATGGCCGCGCAGTTGATCGCCACAAAGGGCTGCGCTGCCCGTGGCGACTGCTGGTGAATGTAGCGCGCCAGCACTTCCTTGCCGGTCCCGGACTCACCGGAAATCAGCACGGTGGAGTCACTGCGCGCCACCCGGGCGGCCAGCTCCAGCAACTGGCGACTGGCCGGCTCGCAGGCCACCGGGCCTTCGTCGTTCGCCACCCGCCCGGCAGCATGTCGCTCGACCAGGCTGAGCAGCGCCCTGGGCTCGAACGGTTTGACCAGGTAGTCGGCGGCGCCTTGGCGCATGGCCTCGACGGCACGCTCGACCGCGGCGTGCGCGGTCATCAGCAGCACCGGCAACTGTGGTTGCTGGCGGCGCAGCTGGGCCAGCAGCTGGTGCCCGTCCATGCCGGGCATGTTCACATCACTGACCACCAGGCTGAAGGCTTCTTCCAGCACCGCCTCCAGCGCTTCCTCGGCACTGCCCACCGCCTGGTAGGCGAAACCGCCGATTTCCAGGGTGTCGCCCAGCGCCTGGCGCAGTACGCGGTCGTCCTCGACCAGCAGCACCTTGATTGGCATTACACGCCCTCCGACGGTTGCCCGTCGATCAACGGCAGCTCGACCCGTACACAGGTGCCGCGGCCCACTTTCGAGCGCAGGCACAGCGCGCCCTGGTGCGCCCGCACGACTGCCTGGACCACCGCCAGGCCCAGACCGGTGCCGGTGGCCTTGGTGGTGAGGAACGGCTCACCCAGGCGGCCGAGCAGATCGGCGTCGATGCCACAGCCCGCGTCGCTGATGCACAAATGCAAGGTGTGCTCGCGGCGGAACAGGTGCACCTTCAGCCGCGCCGGGCCATCGCTGGCTTGCAAGGCATTCTCGATCAGGTTGAGCAAGGCACCGACCAAGGTGTCGCGATTGCACAGCAGCTCGCCAAGGTGGCTGTCACACTGCCAGCGCACGGCGTGCCCTTGCACATGCGCCTGGGCGGCTTGCTGCAAGGCCTGGAACAGGCGTTTGGGGGTAATTCGGTCACCCAGCGGCAGCTCGCCACGGGCGAACACCAGCATGTCACGCACCTGGTGCTCCAGCTCGTGCAGGCGCTCCTTCAGAGTGCCGGCGAAGCGTTGGCGGGTTTCCGCGCTCAGGGCCTGCTCGGGATCGGCCAGGTGACTGGCGTACAGCATGGCTGCCGACAGCGGTGTACGGATCTGATGGGCCAGCGAGGCGACCATGCGCCCCAGTGACGACAGCCGCTCGTGGCGGGCCAGCTGGTCTTGCAGGCGCCGGGTTTCAGTCAGGTCGTTGAGCAGCACCAGCTGGCCGGGTTCGGCGTCCAGCGAGCGGGTGGCGATGGACAGCCGGCGGCCGTCGCGCAGCGAGACTTCATGGCCGTCGTCCTTGCGCGGGGCGAAGCTGCGGGCGATCACCTGGCGCCACAGCTGGCCGATCAGCGGCTCGCCGAGCAAGTCGCAGGCGGCCGGGTTGGCTTCGCGCACCAGGCCCTGGCCATCGATCACGATCACCCCACCGGGCAGCAGGTCCAGCAGATTTTGCAGCCGGTTGGCCAGGCGTTCCTTTTCGTTGAGCTCGGCGATGCGCTGGGCGCTGACCACGGCCAGCTCCCCCTTGAGCTCACTGACCCGGGCTTCGAGCAGGCTGTAGGACTGGCTGAGCTGGCTGGACACCTGGTTGAACAGGGCGAAGGCATGCTCGATGCCCGGGCGGCTGTCCGGCTCGACCGGGGTTTGCCCCTGCGGATCGGGGGCTCGGGATAGGTGGGCGGCCTGGGGCATCGTGCTCTCTCGCGTGGCTGACCGTCATAAAAACGGTGTGTTGCCAGCGGTGTAGCAATAGCCGTGCCGGGGTTGGGGATTTGGGTTGACTGTGCCGGCCTCTTCGCGGGTGAACCCGCTCCCACAGGATCGGCGCTGGGTTCGAGCCTTGTCCAGTGCCTGTGCCGGCCTCTTCGCGGGTGAACCCGCTCCCACAGGATCGGCGCTGGGTTCGAGCCTTGTCCAGTGCCTGTGCCGGCCTCTTCGCGGGTGAACCCGCCCCCACAGGATCGGCGCTGGATTCGAGCCTTGTGCAGTGCCTGTGCCGGCCTCTTCGCGGGTGAACCCGCCCCCACAGGATCGGCGCTGGATTCGAGCCTTGTGCAGTGCCTGTGCCGGCCTCTTCGCGGGTGAACCCGCTCCCACAGGATCAGCGCGGGGTTCGAGACTTGTGCAGTGCCTGTGCTGGTCTCTTCGCGGGAGAACCCGCTCCTACAGGCCTGCGCGGTACCTGTGGGAGCGGGTTCACCCGCGAAAGGGCCCGCACAGGCGTGCGCCGGACTTCAATCCTCGGCCTGCTCCTCGCCACCCTGGCGGCTCATGCCGTACTTGCGCATTTTCTCGACCAAGGTGGTACGGCGAATGCGCAAACGCTCAGCCGCGCGCGCAACAATACCGTTGGCATCGTCCAGCGCCTGCTGGATCAACCCCTGTTCCAGGCTGCCAAGGTAATCCTTCAGGTCCAGGCCTTCAGGCGGCAGCATGGCGTGGTTGCTGAAGCTTGGCGCATGGCCATTGATCGCCACACGCTCTTCCAGGTCACTGCGCAGGCTGTCGACCATCTGCTCGTCTTCATCATCGACGTAACGGAATTTCTTCGGCAGCTCGGACACGCCGATCACCCCGTACGGGTGCATGATCGCCATGCGCTCGACCAGGTTGGCCAGCTCACGCACGTTGCCCGGCCAGCCATGACGGCACAGCGACATGATCGAGGCGGAGTTGAAGCGGATGGAGCCGCGCTTCTCGTGCTCCATGCGCGAGATCAGCTCGTTCATCAGCAACGGGATGTCTTCGACCCGCTCGCGCAGCGGGGCCATCTCGATCGGGAATACGTTAAGGCGGTAATACAGATCTTCGCGGAAGGTGCCGTCCTCGATCATGTTCTCGAGGTTTTTGTGGGTCGCGGCAATGATGCGTACGTCGATGCTCTGGGTCTTGTTGCTGCCCACGCGCTCGAACGTGCGCTCCTGCAGCACACGCAGCAGCTTGACCTGCATCGGCAGCGGCATGTCGCCGATTTCGTCAAGGAACAGGGTACCGCCGTTGGCCAGTTCGAAACGCCCGGCACGGCTGGTGATCGCCCCGGTAAAGGCGCCCTTCTCGTGGCCGAACAGTTCGCTTTCCAGCAGCTCGGCCGGGATCGCGCCACAGTTCACCGGCACAAACGGCGCTTCGCGGCGCTTGGAGTGGTAGTGCAGGTTGCGCGCCACCACTTCCTTGCCGGTGCCGGATTCGCCCAGGATCAGCACGCTGGCATCGGTATCGGCCACTTGCTGCATCATCTGCCGCACATGCTGGATGGCACGGCTGGTGCCGACCAGGCTGCGGAACAGGTTGGGCTCGCGCTGGCGGCCGCGCTCACGCGCCTGGTCGTACATCTCGCGATAGACCTGGGCACGGTGCAGCGAATCCAGCAGTTGGCTGTAGCTGGGCGGCATTTCCAGATTGGACAGGACCCGACGGCGAAGCTCTTCCGGCAGCTCGGCCGAAGAAATTTCACCCAAAAGCAGAACCGGAAGGAACTCATCCCACCCGGCCACTGTCTTAACGAGCCCCAGGAGATTGCCCGGAGCATTCACGGTGCCAACGAGCACGCACAAAATCTCGCGACTCGAGGACAGCGGCTCGACCGCTTGCAGCCAATCCTGGCTTGAGCAAGCGAGGTTTTCTTCGCCGAGGAAATTCAGCACCACCGCCAGGTCGCGGCGGCGGGCGCTGTCGTCGTCGATCAGCAGAATCTTGGTTTCACGCCACATGCAATAGCAACTTCCCTAGTCATATCGGCGCCCTGCAGGGGCATGCTCGACATCATTCCGACTGAATGGTCAGTGTTCGGACGTCTGAAATTCGAGAACAGCCACTAGTAAAGTCAAAAAGGGCCATACAGTCAAATTTATGGCGCCTTTTGTTAAGTTGTGCGCATCTTAACTGAAGAGATGGTAAACCTTCGAAGCATTTTTCGCCTGATTGATCTGCATCATCTCTTGCGCAATTGCCTGGCGCTCACCGGTTGTCACGTCGATCAGGTTGCGGTAGACCTCCAGCACCCCTTCCAGCTTCTCGCGCAGCAACGCCTGGTCCATCGCGTGGGTTTCCAGCACCTCGTCGATGCAGGTGCGGCAAGCCACATCCAGCTGGGCAATGGCATCCCAGTCTCGCTCGCTCAAGGCGCCGACCAGGGCATCACAGGTGTCATCGAGGCGTTGCAGTGCGGTCACGGTATTCTCCTTGCCGTCAGCTGGCAGGTTGGGCGTCGGCGATGCCGTCCCAGCCGGTTTTTACGGTGATCAGTAGCTGGGCAACTTCGTCGATCATGCTGGCATCGTTTTCGACGTTGGCCTGCATCAGGCGGTTGGTCATGTACACATACAGCGCGTCGAGCTTTTCGACGTACTCGGGGTTTTCGCTTTTTTCCGGCTGCAGGCCGTCGCGCAGGCCGATGATGATGTCGATGGCCTTGCCCAGCATCAGGCCCTTTTCCGCGATATCACCGCGCGCCATTGCACCCTTGGCCTGGGCCATGCGATCGAGGCCGCCTTCCATCAGCATCTGCACCAGGCGGTGCGGCGTGGCTTCGGAAATCTGGGCATGGGAATTGACCTTCTGGTACTGACGAAGGGCTCTCATGGGATTCATCTTGCGACCTCGTGGCGGGCAGGCTTGTTGGGGTGATATTCCCTGTATCGGGCAGCTGGCGAAAAACTTTACCGGCCGATGACATGAAGCCGGGCATCATGCCCGGACTTCACGTGATGTTCACGGCTTAATCGTCGCTGTTCGACTTGTTCAGTGCGTTGAGCGTGCTCAATACCGAGTTCTGTTGCTGGCGCAGCTGAGTGACCAGGGTGTCCATGTTGTTGTACTTGTCCTGCAGGCTTTTTTGCAGGGCTTCCATACGGGCGTCCAGGGTGTCCTGCTCGGTCTTGAGCTTGGTCAGGCTTTCGCTGAGGACCTTGGAGCGCTCGGCAAGGGTACCGGTAGCGGCCTTGGCAAATGGCTCGGTGACTTTTTGCAAACGCGCCAACAGGCCGTCCTTGCCATTGAAGATACTGGTAAGGTCCGCCGCGTTGGTGGTGGCGGCCTTGTCCCACTTCTTGTCGTCCAGGCTTAACGCACCGCCATCCTGGGCAGAAGTGACGCCAAAGGCGGCAAGCGATTTCAAGGTACCGTTGCCCGACACCGCATTGAGCTCTTCACGAATGGAAGTCATGAGCGTGCGCATCGTGGCATCGCCGGTCAGCGCCGCAGCCGTCATGGTGCCATCGGGATTCTTGGTAACCTTGGTTTCTGCGTTCATCACAGTCAACAAGGCGTTGTAGGTATCGATGAAACCCTTGAGGCCCGATTTCAAGGTGGTGGTGCTGGTAGTCAGCGAGAGAATGGTGGCTGTCTTTTCACCACTCGTAGCGCTTGTCGGCGAAGTGCCCACCAACTTGATATTGAGCCCACTGACGGCATCATTGATGTCGTTGGTCTTGGACTTCATGGCGATACCGTCGAGCGTATATTCAGCGTCGGTAGGCTCGTCGACAACGGTATAACCGGTGTCGATGCCCGAATTGCCCGAAAGGGTAATGTCCGAGCCCTCACCCATCTTGGTCGAGGTGACAATCAGGCGCGACCCATTGGCATCCGTCAGCACGTTGGCACTGAGGCCTGCAACACCGAACTGGCTGTTGATGCTGTCGCGCACCTGCTGCAATGTGGCACCAGCGGGAACGCTCAAGTCGAAGGCCTTGCCGCCCTGGGTCATCGTCAGGGTGGTGGGCGTGGTACCGCCATTGACTACCGAGCCCGCACCGTTGGCATAGACCTTGGTCGAAACCTTGGAGGCGGTCGCCAATTTGTCGACAATCAACTTGAACGAACCGTTGGCCGCCCCGGTGCCCATGGTGACGGTCGCAACCTTCTCATCCGAGGACTTCAGGCTCAGGCCGCCGAAGCTGTTGCTGTCTGTCATCGTGGTCAACGCACCACGGAAGGCATCCAGGGCCGCCTGGATCTTGCCGATAGAGGACAACGTGGTGGTTGCCTTCAGCGTTTGGGTATTGATCTGCGCCTGCTTCGGCGCTTTCTGCGCGGCCACCAGGGATTCGACAATCGCCTGGGTATCAATGCCCGAGCCAATACCGCTGACTGTTGTACCTGCCATCATTGCTCTCCTTGTTCAGTAGCTGCCGGATCCTTGGCGGATAAATCCATCAAAGGGCCGACAGCAACAAAAATCATGCCAGCCTACGCCTGATCATCGAACAGCAGGCTGCTGGCCTCACTGAGGCTTTCCGCCAACTTCAGCGCAAGTTCCGACGGAAGCTGCCGGATTACCTCACCGGACTGGGTGGCTATTACCTTGACCACGACCCGACCGGAGGCATCATCAATGGAAAAGTCCAGCTGACGCTGGCTCGACTGAACGAAATCACGAATTTCGCCAACCGCTTTTTCCAGGTCTTCGCGCGAATGCGGCTTGTTATCGGGGGCTGCGGCCTCCTGCACCTTGGCAGGCAATGGCTGATCGCGATCAGCGACTGGCGCTTGGGGTAGCACTGTCGGATACACCTGGCTCAGCTTGACACTCATGTCCATGTTTCGAACTCCTCATGTCAAAAAAGGTGAAAGGGCACGTAAACGCGCCCTTTCACCCTTTACTCAGGCGCCTGAATTACTGAAGCAGTTTCAGGACCGAAGATGGCAGCTGGTTAGCCTGCGACAGGATCGCGGTCGAAGCCTGTTGCAGGGTCTGCTGCTTGGTCAGCTCGGCAGTTTCCGAAGCGAAGTCCACGTCTTGCACGGTGGAGCGGGCAGCGGTGGAGTTCTTCTGGATGTTCTGCAGGTTGTCGACGGTGGTTTGCAGACGGTTCTGGGTAGCACCCAGGCCCGAACGGACGCTGTCGATCGAGCCGATGGCCTTGTCGATAACGGCCAGAGCGTTCTGAGCGTTGGTAGCGTCGGTCACATCGGTTTCGGCGATCGAGGTCTTGGCCGAAGTAGCTGCGGTAACACCAGTACCTGCGAACAGGTCTTCAACACCAGGGCCGGTCAGCGAGTAGCCTTTAGCGGAGTCCAGGTTGACTGCACCCGTGACAATCAGGGTAGCCGCATCCAGTGCAGCTGCAGTGCCGAGCTTACCGGAAGCGTCTTTGGAAGCAACCTCGATACCGGCAACGGCACCTGGATCGGCTGCGGTGAATTTCAGGTTTTCACCGGTGTCGGACTTGACCGACAGAGTGCCCTTGGTTTCGTCGTAGTTGACGCTGATACCCAGCTTGGCAGCGTTGGACTTCAGCTGGTCGGCAAGACCGGCGGTGTCGGTGACACCAACGAAGTCAACAGTCTGGCCACCGACCTCCAGCTTGAAGTTGGCAGAGGCAGGGGAAGCAGCAGCGATTGCAGCTTCATCGATGGTGAATTCGACTTCAGTGCTTGCGGTAGCGGTCAAGCCGCCAACTGCGCCATTCAGGGTCTTGGCGATTTCCTTGGCCGAAGCACCTGCCTTGATGTTTACATCACTGCTCTGACCGTTACCGGTAACAGTGATATCACCGCCGGCGACGCCAGTGTCGTTAGGCGTGATGCCCACGCTCTTGATTTGCTGCGAACCAATGCTCTTGGCCGAAACGTTGTCCAGCGTCAGGTTGATGGTTTCGTTGGCGTTTGCACCAACCTGAATGGCCTTGGTGCCGTACGAACCGTCCAGCAGCTTCTGGCCACCGAAGGTGGTGGTGTCGGAAATACGGTTCAGCTCAGCGGTCAGAGCCTGGTATTCGTCGTTGTTCGACTTACGGTCGTCGGCGCTCAGGGAGCCAGTAGCCGAGGACAGGGCCAGGGTACGCATTTTCTGCAGGATGTCGGTCGAAGCCTGCATCGCGCCTTCGGCGGTCTGGGCGATCGAGATACCGTCGTTGGCGTTCTTCACTGCCTGACCCAGGCCGTTGATCTGGCTGGTCAGACGGTTGGCGATTTGCAGGCCGGCAGCGTCGTCTTTGGCGCTGTTGATACGCAGACCCGAGGACAGACGCTGCATCGAAGTGGTTTGAGCGTTGCTGGCCTTGGTCAGGTTGCCCTGGGTGGTGATCGACGCAATGTTGGTGTTTACAGTTAAAGCCATGACGAAATCCTCGTTGGATGGGTACTGCGGCTTCCGGCCTTGGCAACCGCCGGATTGGCCTAGAGAACCTTCGTAATAGTTATCGTCGGGTGCGCGGGTTGCTTGAGGGCTTTTTCGAAAAAAAATGCTGGCGCGAGGCCAGCCCTGAGAAATCAAGGGGTTAAGGGCAGTTTATTGGCGTCAAAAACCATTCAAGCCGAAACTGAAGGCCCCCTTCTCTGTGGGAGCGGGTTCACCCGCGAAGAAGGCAACGCGGTGGATGGCACCGGCCTAGCCGGTGTTCGCGGGTGAACCCGCTCCCACAGAGACTGAGCCAGGGCCGTAATTTTATTTCGGGCATGAAAAAAGCGCCGGGCGGTGGCCGCCGGGCGCTTTTCTGGACTGGCTGAGGGGTCAGTCGCGGTACAGGATGGCCGAGCCCCACGACAGGCCCACGCCAAAGCCGCTGATGGCCACGCGCTTCCAGCTGCCGTCAAGCATGTGCTTCTGCAGCAGCAGCGGCACGCTGGAGGACACGGTATTGCCGGTTTCCAGCATGTCTTTCACAAACTTCTCCGGGTGCTGCTCTTCGAAGCGTCGAGCCACGGCATCGACAATCGCCGCACTGCCCTGGTGAATGCAGAAGGCGTCGATATCCGACGACTTCAGGCCGCTGGCATCCAGCAGCTCGTGCAGGTGCGCCGGCACCTTGACCAGGGCGAAGTTGAACACCTGGCGGCCGTTCATGAAGAACTTGCCATCGGTCACCTTCAGGTGCTCGGCACCGGAACCGTCGGTGCCGAAACGCGCCTCACCCAGGTTCCACACCGCACCTTCACCCATCCAGGTGGCGGTAGCGGCGTCGCCGAACAGCATGGTGGTGTTGCGGTCTTCCGGGTCGACGATCTTCGAATACGGGTCGGCGGTGATCAGCAGGCCATTCTTCAGCCCGGCAGCTTCCATGAACCCTTTGATCGCGTACAGGCCGTATACGTAGCCGGAGCAGCCCAGCGACACGTCGAACGCCGCCACGCGGGTAGACAGGCCGAGCTTGCTCTGGACGATGGCGGCGGTGTGCGGCAGGCCTTCTTCGTCGCCGTTCTGGGTGACCACGATCAACGCATCGATCGACTGCGGGTCGAGGTCAGGGTTGCTGGCGAACAGTGCCTGGGCGGCTTCTACGCACAGGTCGGAGGTTTCCTGCTCTTCGGCCTTGCGCGGCAGGAACGACGCGCCGATCTTGCCGAACATGAACTCTTCGTCCTTGCCGAACTTCGCACCCTGGACGTAGTTGTCCAGGCCAGCGGTGGGCACGTAACTCGCGATGCTTTTGATGCCAATCATTCTGGCTTCCCAATGAAAACAGCCAAAGACCACCACTCGATGAATTGAGGGCGCCAAATACCGGAGCGTCACCGCTGGGGGCTGAAGGCAGTGCTCGCCTGCGCACCGGTAACAAAATGCTGCAACAGCTGCTGCATAGAATACAGGGAAGATGAACGTTTTGACTCATTGGTCACATTGAAATGCTACGAAAGCCGTGCCGAGGGTGCAGGGGCCAGGTTTTTGCGGGCATGAAAAAACCGGGGCTGCTTTGCAGCCCCGGTGTTCGGCACGGCAGATCAGAGCTTGTTGAACAGGCTCAGCTGCGAGATGCGCGAGAAGGCCAGCTGCGAGGCCTCAAGCATGGCCTGCTGCAAAGTCAGGGTGATGGCGGCCTGCGACATGTCGGTGTTGCCGATGGCGTTCTGGGTGGTCTTGTTGGCCAGGCCCAGGCTGGTGTTCTCCTGGCGCTGGATCTCCAGCGAGTTGCCACGGGCGCCGATCGAACCCCGGGTGATGTCGATCTGCTCACGGGCGCTGGCCAGGTTGGCGATTGCCGAGGCCACCGAATCCTTCAACGCATTGGCCTGGCCTGTGCCGGTCACCGGCGTGTCCAAAGCTGCGCGCAGCTGGCTGAGGGTTTCCAGCACGTTCTGGTTCTGGTGGGTATTGGCAGTGACCGCAAACTGGTCCCCCGCCTCCGGCGAACCGGACACCTGGTAGGTCACACCCGCCACGGTCAGCGACGGCGCAGTGAAGGTACCCTTGGCCACCGGCTTGCTGTCTGCAGTCAGCGGCTGGGCGTAGAACTCGTAGGCGCCCGGCCCGGTGAACTTGATCACCGCACCATTGCTGGGGAAGGTGCTGCGGTAGGCGGCTTCGTCGGTGACGGTGCTGCCGGTGACCTGAGCGCCAGAGGTGTTGCTGGCGTTGCGGGTGGTGTTGAACGAGTCGGCACGCGCCTCCAGGGAAAACTCACGGCCCGCCACGGCGGCGTCGGCATCGGCGCCCTCCTCCAGGGTTACGGTGATTTCGAACTCCACGCCACGCAGGCCAATCTTGTTGGCGCCTTCGGTCTTGCTGTCGAAGGTCCCGTTGGTCGCGGTTTCCGAGGTGATGTCCTTGCCGCTGGCGTCGGTGATGGTGTACTGGGTTGCGCTGGTAAACGTCAGCTTGTACGGCTGGCCGGCGGTGAAGCTGTTGTTGTAGCTGCTGCTCGAGGTCATCAGCCCTGGCGACACGCCGACCACGCCATCGTCGCTGGCCGGCGCCAGCAGGGTCGACTGGGTGCGGCTCTTGTTGCTGGCCGAGTCGAAGACGCTGAAGCCGGTGTCGTTGGTGGCCAGGTTCAGGGTGTCGGACACCTGCAGGCTCAGCTGGGTCTGGTCACCGTGGTAGCTGTAAGTGCCATCGGAATTGCGCACATAGGGCGGCGACTCGCTCTTCGAGCCACCGAACATGTAGTCGCCGTTGGCGTCGCGCGAATTCAGCAGGCCGAAGATATTCGCTTCGATCTCTTTCAGCTCGGTACTGATCGCCACACGGTCAGAGTCGGTCACCCCGGCGCCACCAGCGCGGATCGCCAGCTCGCTGGCACGCTGCATGGCATCGTTGATGGTGGAGAGCACGCTCTCTTCCTGCAGCAGGGCATTGCTGACGGTGTTGATGTTGCCGCTGTACTGGTCCAGCAGCGACTGCTGCTGTTGCAGCAGCAGCAGGCGCGCGGCACCGACCGGGTCATCGGCCGCAGTCTGGATGCGAATGCCCGAGGTGACCTGGTCGTTGGTCTTGTTCATGCTGGAGAAGTTCTTGGAGTAGCTGCTGGCGCTGGCCTCATAGAACTGAGCAGTGGAAATACGCACGTTAGCTACTCCTTACAGGGCGTTGATCAGGGTGCTGAAGGTTTCTTGCGCCGCCTTGATGATCTGCGACGACGCCGTGTAGTAGTGCTGGAACTTCACCAGGCTGGCGGCTTCGTCGTCCAGGTTCACCCCGGACACCGCGTTGCGGCTTTCGCTGGCAGACTTGAGCACTGCCTCGGTCGCCGTGTTGTCGATGGCCGCCTGGCTGGCCTTGGCGCCCACGCGCTCGACCAGCGAGGCATAGGCGGAAGTGAAGCTGGTACCGCCACCGGAGCCGGTGTTTACCGTCGACTTGGTCTGCAGGTCCAGCAGCGCCGTGGCGTTGCGGTTGTCGGCCTTGCCGTCGGCGTTGAACGACAGGGTGAAGCTGTCGTTGGCCGCGGGGCTGCCGCCAATGGTGGTTTCGACCGAGAACGTGCGCGGCTTGCCGCTGCCATCCAGAATCGGCTCGCCGGCGGCATCGATCATGGGCACGGCCACGGACAGTTTGTTGTCCTGGCCAGGCACCACGCTGCCAGTGCCGATCTGGGTGCCTTTGGCATCGAACAGCTTGTAACCCTGGCTGCCACCACTGGCCGCGTCGAACACCACACGCACCGGCATCGAGTCGCGAATCGACTGCTGGATCAGCGCGGTGTCGGCACCGCCGTAGATATCCAGCGACTCGCCCAGCGTCGGCTGGGTGATGGTGCCGGTGCCGCTGTTGCCACTGCCCACTGCAGCACTGACCGGCCCGGCGAAGGCCAGCTTGTTGGCATCGGTCAGGGTGGTGGTGATGCTGCCCGCTGCGGCACGGGTGGGGATGACCTTGAAGCTGTCGCCTGCCGCCAGGCCGCCACCTTTCAGCGACAGGCTGAAGCCGTCGATCACCGGCGCCGGGTCGGCACTGAGGTCGAAGCTGCCCATGTCGGTGCCGTCGGAGCGGCGCACGCTGTACTGGTTGGCGCTGGTGAACTTCACCTCGTAGTCGTAGGTGGTCAGCGCGCCGCTGTTGGCGATGGTCACGTCCAGGTTGCCGGAGCCGGCACTGTTGTTCGACGAGGCCAGGCTGCGCTGGGCAATGGCCGTGGCGCTGTTGATGCTGGAAAACAGCGAGCTGCCGAACTGGCCATTGGCATCCAGGCCCTGCCCCAGCTGGCTGTTGATGCTGTCGGCAACGACCAGGGCAACCCGACCCAGCTCGTTCATCGACGGCGTCAGCACGTCCTGGCGATAGCGCAGCAAGCCACCAATCGAGCCACCCGACACTACTGAGGTCACGTCCGAGCTGAACGAGTCATAGTTGATGCGCAGGCCGGCCTGGCTCTTGTCGGCCACACCCGGCTCCACAGACAGGGTGTTGGCCTTGGTCCCGGTGACCAGCGACTGGCCACTGCCCAGGTACACGTCGTAGTTGCCCTCACGCTCCTGCACGGTCACGCCCACCAGCTCATTGAGCTGGCGCACGGCTTCGCTGCGTGCGTCCAGCAGGCTGTTGGGGGTGTTGCCGGAGGCGCTGGCCGCGGTGATCTGCTTGTTGTACTCGGCAATGTTGGCGGTGAGCTTGTTCACCTGCCCGGCCATGGTATCGAGCTGGGAGTTGATCGTGGCGTTCTGCTGGGTCAACTGGGTGCTTACCGCATTGAAACGGTTGCTCAGGGTTTGCGCCTGGGTCAGCAGCAGCTGGCGCGAGGCAACGTCACCCGGCTTGGCCGCCGCGGTCTGCAGCGCCGAGAAAAATGCAGTGAGGACCGAGCTGATGCCAGTGTCACGGTCGGCCAGCAACTTGTCGACGCTGGTGATCTGGTCCTGGAAGGTAACCGAGTCTGCCTGCAGCGAGGTGGCCGTCTGCAACTGGTTGTCCAGGTACGAGCTGTAGATGCGGCGCACGTCCGCCAGTGTGGTCCCGGTGCCCAGGAAACCCGCACCAATATTATGCGACGGGCCGGCCGCCTGCAGTGTCTGCTGGCGCGAGTAGCCACTGGTCGCGGCGTTGGCGATGTTGTTACTGGTTACCGACAATGCCGCCTGGCTGGCATTCAGGCCACTCAGGCCAATCGAAATCAGGCTCGACATGATTTAGTCCTTTTATAGATTCGTGGTTCTGCCAGCCATGGCGTATTGCGGGGTTGTCTGCATTTGCTGGGCGATGCTGATGATCTTGCGCGCATAGCCCGGGTCGGTCGCATAACCTGCCTTCTGCAGCTCTCTTGCAAACTGCTCTGGGTTATCGGCCGAATCCAGCGCACCTTGATAGCGAGAATTGTTCTGCAACAGGCTGACCAGGTCGTGGAAGCTGTCCTGGTACGAGTCGTAGCTGCGGAACGCTGCGGTTTCCTTGACGAACTGGCCATCGCGGAACTCGCTGGTGATTGCGCGCGCCTGCTCGCCCTGCCAGTTGCCGCTGGCCTTGATGCCGAACAGGTTGTGGCTGCTGCTGCCATCGCTGTTGCGCATCACCGACTTGCCCCAGCCGGTTTCCAGCGCGGCCTGGGCCACCAGGTAGCGCGGGTCGATACCGATGCGCTTGGCGGCCTGCTCGGCCATCGGCAGCATCGTGGCGACGAATTCGTCACTGTCGGCAAAGGCCTTTTTCGGCGCCAGCGGTGGCTGGGCCACGGCGCGGCCGACAATACGCAGGCCGTTGTCCGGCACGGCAAAGGCCTTGGCCACTTGCTGGCCATCGCGAGCCGGCACGGCGGCGGTGTTGGCCGTGGCCGCAGCTGGCACGATACCGGCCAGCAGGCGATCGGTGAGCTTGCTGGGCAAGGCCAGGCGCCGCGAGTTGAGCGCGGCGACGTCATTGCGTGTGGTGGTATCGGCGGCGTGTACCGGCTCTGCCACCTTGTTGCCCCACAGCGCCGGGCCAGCATTATCGACACGCGGGAACGGGCTGGTGTTGACCGAGGCGCTGCGGCCCTTGGTCAGCTGCCGCACCAGCACGTCCTGCAGGCCGATACCGCCGCCTTCGCGGGACATGCTCACAGCCAGCTGCTGGTCGTACATGTCGCGGTACTGCTTGACCGTTTCGGTGTTCATCGGGTTGTCGGCGGCCAGCACGTCGCTGGCCTTGCGCGAGGCCTTGAGCATTTCGCTGATGAACAGCGACTCGAATTCCTGGGCCACCTTGCGCACGTTGGCTTCGCTGTCGCGGTCGCCGTGTTTGAGCGCGTTCAGGCGGTTCAGGTCGGTATAGGCGCCGCTGTCGGCGCTGCCGGAAACCAGGCTTTTGCTGTTCATGGGCGCCGTCCTCAGATCACGATCAGGTCGGCCTGCAAGGCGCCGGCCTGTTTCAGGGCTTCGAGGATGGCCATCAGGTCGCCGGGCGCTGCCCCCACCTGGTTCACCGCACGGACGATTTCATCCAGCGTGGTGCCCGGGCCGAACTTGAACATCGGCTTGGCTTCCTGCTCGGCATTTACCCGCGAACGTGGCACCACGGCAGTCTGGCCGTTGGAAAACGCCCCCGGCTGGCTCACGATCGGGTCTTCGGTAATGGTCACGGTCAGGCTGCCGTGAGTCACCGCTGCCGGCGACACCTTGACGTTCTGGCCAATGACGATGGTGCCGGTACGCGAGTTGATGATGACCTTGGCCACCGCCTGGCCAGGGTCGACTTCGAGGTTTTCCAGAATCGACAGGTAGTCCACCCGCTGGCTTGGGTCCATCGGCGCACTGACCCGTACCGAGCCACCGTCCACGGCCTGGGCCACGCCCGGCCCAAGCAGGTCGTTGACCTTGTCAACAATGCGTTTGGCAGTAGTGAAGTCGGGGCGGTTGAGGTTCAGGGTCAGGGTGTTGCCCTGGTTGAAGCCACTCGGTACCGAACGTTCGACACTGGCACCACCGGGAATGCGCCCGGCCGACGGAACGTTGACGGTGATCTTCGAGCCGTCACGGCCTTCGGCGTCGAAGCCGCCCACCACCAGGTTGCCCTGGGCGATGGCGTAGACATTGCCGTCGATACCCTTCAGCGGGGTCATCAGCAAGCTGCCGCCGCGCAGGCTCTTGGAGTTGCCGATCGACGACACGGTAATGTCCACCACCTGCCCTGGCTTGGCGAACGCCGGCAGGTCGGCATGCACCGACACGGCAGCGACGTTTTTCAGCTGCACGTTGCCGGAACCGGCCGGCACCTTGATGCCGAACTGCGACAACATGTTGTTGAAGGTTTGCAGGGTAAACGGCGTCTGGGTGGTCTGGTCACCCGTGCCATTCAGGCCCACCACCAGGCCGTAGCCGATCAACTGGTTGGAACGCACGCCAGAGATACTGGCGATGTCCTTCAGGCGCTCGGCCTGGGCCGCGAAGGCACAGGACAACAGCAGGGTTGCGGCAAACAGCTGCCTCAGGTTGAACATGGTCATCTGCACTCAGAAAGGCCAAAGCGGGCTGATGAAGAAGCGGTCCAGCCACCCCGGCTGGCTGGCATCGGCGAACGAGCCGGTGCCGGAATAGGTGATGCGCGCGTCGGCCA
Source organism: Pseudomonas sp. CM25 (assembly GCF_013179705.1). Classification (NCBI taxonomy): domain Bacteria; kingdom Pseudomonadati; phylum Pseudomonadota; class Gammaproteobacteria; order Pseudomonadales; family Pseudomonadaceae; genus Pseudomonas; species Pseudomonas sp. CM25. The sequence goes on from NZ_JABMCW010000068.1 coordinate 17,197, forward strand.
CCCGGGTGGACGGCACAGTGTTGTCGGTGGCGATGTCGTCGGCACGGACCATGCCGGCAATGCGCACCAGCTCTTCGCCGGTGTTCAGGGTCAGCCACTTCTCGCCGCGCACGGCAATGATGCCGTTGGGCAGCACTTCGGCCACGGTCACGGTGATCGAACCGGTCAGGGTATTGCCCTGGGTGGCCTTGCTGTCGCCCTTGGTGGCGCGGTCACCGCTGTAGCCGGCCTCCAGCGACAGGTCACCGCCGCCGAACGGGTTGTTGGTGTTCGGGGTACTGCCGAACAGCGAGGTCAGGCCGATGTCGGTCTTGCTGGTCTTGGCGATCTGCGAACCGGCGTTCTTGCTGGCCGAAGTTTTCTCGTTGAGGGTGATAGTGATGATGTCACCCACCCGGAACGCCTTGCGGTCGCTGTACAGGTTCTGCTCGAACCCGGCCTGGTAGATCGAACCGTTGTTGGCCGCTGCCGGCAATGGGGTGCGCGGCAACACCGGCGCGTAGTACGGGTCGTTGGGCTTGGGCGTCGGGCCGACGCAACCTGCCAGCAACACCGCCCCCCCCAGGGCGAAAACGGACAACAGACGATTCATGACGCTTACCTCACGGGCACGGGTGTAACGAAAGTACGAAGCGGCTTACAGCTGCTGGGTAACGAACGACAGCATCTGGTCGGCGGTGGAGATGACCTTGGAGTTCATCTCGTAGGCGCGCTGGGTGGTGATCATGTTCACCAGTTCTTCCACGGTGCTGACGTTGGAGTTTTCCAGGGTCTGCTGCTGGGTGGTGCCGAAACCGTTCAGGCCCGGCGTGCCCACTTGCGGCGCGCCGCTGGCGGCAGTCTCGAGGAACAGGTTGTCGCCAATCGCCTGCAGGCCGGCCGGGTTGATGAAGTCGGCGGTCTGGATGTTGCCGATCACCTGGGCGGCCGGGTTGCCGGCGGTGGTGATCGACACGGTGCCGTCAGTGCCTACTGTGAAGGTTTGCGCGTCGTTGGGCACGACCACGGCAGGCTCCAGGGCGTAGCCGTTGGCGGTAACGATCTGGCCGTCGGAGTTCAGGTGGAAGGTACCGTCACGGGTGTAGGAAACCGTGCCATCCGGCTGCAGGACCTGGAAGAAACCACGGCCGTTGACTGCCATGTCCAGCGGGTTTTCGGTGGTCTGCAGGCTGCCGGCGACAAAGCTCTTCTGGGTACCGATGATGCGCACACCGGTACCGACCTGCAGGCCCGATGGCAGCTCACTGTCCTGGGTGGACTGGGCACCCGGTTGACGCTTGATCTGGTACAGCAAGTCGGCAAACTCGGCACGGTCACGCTTGAAGCCGGTAGTCGAGACGTTGGCCAGGTTGTTGGAAATGACCGTCAGGTTGGTGTCCTGGGCGGACAGGCCGGTTTTAGCGACCCAAAGAGCCGGAAGCATGTAATTCTCCTCGTGCGCCTGTTTTACGGCACCCGTTCAAAAGTGATTAGCCGATTTGCAAAACCCGAGCCATGGCTTCGTCGCCTTCCTTGGCCGTGTTCATCATCTTGACGTGCAGTTCGAACTGGCGGGACAGCGCCAGTACCGAGGTCATTTCCTCGACAGCGTTGACGTTGCTGCCTTCCAGGAAGCCCGACACCACCCGCACATTGACGTCGGCATCGGCCGGCTGGCCGGAGGCGGTGTGGATCAGGCCGTCCAGGCCCTTTTGCAGGCCCTTGGTGTCCGGGTTGACCAGCTTGATGCGGTCGACTTCGGCGATCACCCGCGGGTCTTCACCCATGGAGCGGATGCTGAGGGTGCCGTCGGCGCCCACTTCCACCTTCTGCTCTGGCGGGATGGCGATGGGGCCGCCGTTGCCGATCACCGGCATGCCGTTGCCGGCACGCAGCACGCCGAGAGCGTCGATGTTCAGGCTGCCGGTGCGCACATAGGCTTCGCTGCCGTCGGGTGCCTGCACAGCGATGAACCCTTGGCCGGTCACCGCCACGTCCAGTTCGCGGCCGGTTTCAACCAGCGGGCCTTCGCTGAAGTCGGTGGCCGGGCGCTCGGTCAGGGCGTAGGCGCGCGCCGGAAAGCTGTCACCGAACACCGGCATCGAACGGGCCTGCTCCAGGTCACGCTGAAAACCGTTGGTGGAAACGTTCGCCAGGTTGTTGGCGTGAGCCTTCTGCGCCAGCGCGTTCTGGCTGGCACCGGTCATGGCCACATAAAGCAACTTGTCCACAGTATCTCCTCTGCGCGTCGCTGCCGCGCTGTCACTTGGCAGGTTCGAAGCAATAATCGAACCAAGTCTGAAACGACCGGTTTACGGGGGTTTCAGCGGGACGAGGGGCAAGAAACGTCAGTTTGTCGGCGGATGTTTGCCGCCTGCGGCAAGGGCGTGCTCAATGGCTGCGACAGGCGGCATTGTTATAGGGGCCGGCATGGCGCACCCAGCCCTTGCCCGGGTTGTGGGCCGAGCACAGGTAGCGGCCGGTGACCAGGCTTTGCCATTGGTAGAACGGGGCGGGGGCGGCGGAGAGCGGCAGGGCCATGGCCAGCAGGGTTATCAGCAGCAGCCTTGTCATGAGTGTCAGCCTTTTAGAATTTGGGGCCGCTTTGCGGCGCATCGCGACACAAGGCCGCTCCTACAACGGAATCGCGATCTCCTGTAGGAGCGGCCTTGTGCCGCGATGGGCTGCGCAGCAGCCCCAGCCATCATCAGGTCATCTGGATGATGGTCTGCATGATGGTGCTTTCGGTGGAAATGGTCTTGGCGTTGGCCTGGTAGTTGCTCTGCGCCTTGATCAGGTTGACCAGCTCGCCAGTCAGGTCGACGTTGGAATCTTCCAGCGCACCACCCGAGATCTGGCCCAGGGTACCGGTGTCCGGGGCGCCGATCACCGGCACACCCGAGGAGTAGGACTCTTTCCAGTTGGTCCCGCCAATCGGGGTCAGGCCCTGCAGGTTGGCGAAGTTGGCAATCGCCACCTGGCCAATCACCTTGTCCTTGCCGTTGGTGAAGCTGGCAAACAGGTAGCCGTTCTGGTCAATGCTCAACCCCGAAAGCTCACCGGTGGCGAAGCCATCCTGGGTTTTGGCGATTTCTGCCGACGAGGCGTTGTATTGGGTGGCACCCAGCATGTCCAGCTTGACACCGCCGGCGTTGGCGATGGCGCCATTGGCCGACCACTCGCCGGCCGCATTTTTCTGCGCAGGGATCCAGTTCTGCAGCTGGAAGATCTTGTCTTCGCCAATGGCCAGGCCACCGGTGACCGCACCCGCAGTCATTGCATCCTTGTCCAGGGTGCCATCGGACTTGAAGGGCACATTGTTGACCAGCGGCGTGGTGGAAGCCGGGTTTTCCGGATTGCGACCATCGATGGTGGTGTGCATCGACCAGGTGTTGGTTGCGTCGTCCTTGATGAAATACTGGTTCATCTGGTGTTCGTTGCCCTGGCTGTCGTACACCGGGGTATTGAACGTGAAGTTGTAGGAACTGGCGTTGGTCGGGTCGAACGGCGTTACCGAAGGACTGGTCGCGGCCGAGTTGAGGTTGATCTTCTCGGTGATCAGGCTGGTTGGCTTGGGCGTCAGGTTGGAAGTATCGATCTGCAGGTTGGTCAGCACGCCCTGGATGAGTTTGCCGTCCTCACCGACTGCATAGCCCTGCAGGTTGGCACCCGAAGAGTTCACCACATAACCGGCCTTGTCGCTGTAGAACGCGCCAGCACGGGTGTAGATCTTC
>NZ_JABMCW010000680.1:0-1023 GCF_013179705.1 Pseudomonas sp. CM25
TCCGGGCGGAAGGTGGGCGAGCAGCCCAAATGCGTGCACAGGCCGACGAGAATGAGGATTTCCGGCTTGATCGAGCGAACCTCCGGGTCGACATAGGTCGGCTGCACCGAAGCCTTGGACTCGGGATCAGAAAGTTCGCCGGTGATTTTCTTGAGGTTGCCGAGGATTTCCTCCGTTCGCCGTACGATGAACACGGGCTGGCCACGCCACTCGGCCACCATCTGCTGCCCGGCCTCGACCTTGGCAATATTGACCTTCACCGGTGCACCTGCGGCTTTCGCCTTGGCACTGGGAAACCATGACCCCACGAACGGTACCGCAGCCCCCACTGCTCCCGCTGCCCCGACCACGGATGTCGCGGCTACGAGGAAGCGGCGCCGGCCTGCGTTGACGCCGTCATTGCTCATTCAGTCCTCTCCCATCAGCTTGCTTGGCCTGTTGCACCAGACCTGTACTTAGGTTGTGTCAGTGGCGCTAAATTTTGGTCGTCATGGTAAGAAACAAAACCACACACTGACAAGGTGAATACCCCGGCGAGGGCCCCTACCAGCGCTTTGCTTGATCTGCGTCTATGCGACAAACGGTCACCGACATGCTGACAGGTTAGTTCAAGGCAAAAAAAAAGCCCGGTTCCAAGGAACCGGGCTTTTCTCGACTGCCGAAGCGATATTAACGCTTGGAGTACTGAGGACGCTTACGCGCTTTACGCAGACCCACTTTCTTACGCTCGACTTCACGAGCGTCGCGGGTGACGTAGCCAGCACGACGCAGAGCGCCACGCAGGGTTTCGTCGTATTCCATCAGAGCGCGGGTGATACCGTGACGGATCGCACCGGCTTGACCGCTGACACCACCACCGGAAACGGTGACGTAGATGTCGAACTTCTCAACGGTTTCGGTCAGCTCGAGCGGCTGACGAACAACCATGCGAGCGGTTTCGCGACCGAAGAACACGTCCAGAGAACGGTTGTTGATGGAAATGTTACCAGTACCCGGACGCAGGAATACGCGAGCGGTTGCGGT
>NZ_JABMCW010000681.1:0-988 GCF_013179705.1 Pseudomonas sp. CM25
CAGCTATGTGGAAGAAATCGACGTCACCGCCCTGGAAGCGCTGCGCCAGCAGCTCAACAGCAAGCATGGCGACAGCCGCGGCAAGTTGACTCTGCTGCCGTTCCTGGTGCGCGCGCTGGTGGTGGCGCTGCGTGACTTCCCGCAGATCAATGCCACCTACGACGACGAAGCCCAGATCATCACCCGCCATGGCGCGGTGCATGTGGGTATCGCCACCCAGGGTGACAACGGCCTGATGGTGCCGGTACTGCGTCACGCCGAAGCGGGCAGCCTGTGGGCCAACGCCAGCGAGATTTCGCGCCTGGCCACTGCCGCGCGCAACAACAAGGCCAACCGCGATGAGCTGTCTGGTTCGACCATCACCCTGACCAGCCTGGGCGCCTTGGGCGGCATCGTCAGCACGCCGGTGGTCAATACCCCGGAAGTGGCGATCGTCGGCGTCAACCGCATGGTCGAGCGGCCAGTGGTGATCGACGGCCAGATCGTCGTGCGCAAGATGATGAACCTGTCCAGCTCGTTCGACCACCGTGTGGTCGATGGCATGGATGCCGCGCTGTTCATTCAGGCCGTGCGTGGCCTGCTCGAACAACCCGCCTGCCTGTTCGTGGAGTGAGCATGCAACAGACTATCCAAACTACCTTGCTGATCATCGGCGGCGGCCCTGGCGGCTATGTGGCGGCCATCCGCGCCGGGCAACTGGGCATCCCTACGGTGCTGGTGGAAGGCCAGGCGCTGGGCGGTACCTGCCTGAACATCGGCTGCATCCCGTCCAAGGCGCTGATCCACGTGGCCGAGCAGTTCCACCAGACCTCACGGTTTGCCGGGCCATCGGAGCTGGGTATCAGCGTCTCCTCGCCGCAGCTGGACATCGGCAAGAGCGTGGCCTGGAAAGACGGCATCGTCGACCGCCTGACCACCGGCGTTGGCGCCCTGCTGAAAAAGCACGGGGTCAAGGTGGTGCAGGGCTGGGCCAAGGTGCTTGATGGCA
>NZ_JABMCW010000682.1:0-956 GCF_013179705.1 Pseudomonas sp. CM25
CACGAATGCCATACCGTTATCGGCTGGCATGTTCTCGAGAAATTTTTGGAGCGCCTGGATGCCCCCCGCCGACGCACCGATGCCAACCACCGGAAATGGCAGCTCGCTTGGCACTACGTCTTTGCGCTGCGGTAATGCGGTTTTGTTATCGTCAGCGCTCATAGCAGGATTCTCATCGGAAGGACAAAAGCGGCCAGTCTAGTTCAGCCCGACGCGCAAAAAAACAGGCGTGTAAGGACGGCCCTTGTTCAATCGTTGAACGCGAGCGTACGCACGTGATTATGCGCGTCGTTCGTGGCGGCCGGTGCCGGCGCCAGGGTGTGCGCAACGTCGTTGCTGGCCGGGGGCTCAGGAAAGTCCCTGTCGATAATAGCGAGGTGTTCTAGTGCTTCTGCGTAGCAGTGCAGGGCTGAAGCTTTCAGTCTTTTATAGCGTTCGAACTGCTCCGCATCCAATTGGGGGTGAGTCAACATTTGTTCCGCTTGCTGGATGCGTCGATGCGCCTCGCCGAGCAGCCGTTGATTCTGTTCAAGAGCAAGGGCTCGGCATCGTTTCAGTTCATTCGCTTCATCAGACTGCATCGCGGCGTTCTCCACAGAATACCCTTTAACTTGTGACTGGGTACGCATCAGTTGGGTGCTATGGAATGTGTTCGAAAATCTGCTACGTGTGAGCGCTTAATACATCGATTTTTTCAACCGATAAGCCGCCTATGGCTTGAGCATGCAAGTGAGCGAACAGGCGACGGAATATCCCTCGAATCGGATGCCGACGGATCAGGTACCTGCTGCAGCCGTTTGTCCATTTTTCGGCACTCTGCCGAAGGGCAGGTGTTCAACCGTTCACTTAGAGCCTTTCAGGAGTGACGGTCATGCCCCGTGGAGACAAAGACAAATACACCGAGAAGCAAAAACGCAAAGCTGAACACATCGAAGAAAGCTATGAGCACAAAGGCG
>NZ_JABMCW010000683.1:0-954 GCF_013179705.1 Pseudomonas sp. CM25
GGGCAAATTCTCGACACCGACGCCATCGACAACCGCCTGAAGTCGCGCCACCCGTACAAACGCTGGCTGCGTCAGCACGCCACGCGCATCCAGGCGACGCTGACCGATGACCAAGGCGCGGCCAGCTACGACGCTGACCAGCTCAAGCAATACATGAAAATGTTCCAGGTCACGTTTGAAGAGCGTGACCAGGTGCTGCGCCCACTGGGCGAACAGGGCCAGGAAGCGGTCGGCTCGATGGGTGACGACACGCCGATGGCGGTTCTGTCGCAGCGCGTGCGTTCGCCGTACGACTTCTTCCGCCAGCAGTTCGCGCAGGTGACCAACCCGCCGATCGACCCGCTGCGCGAAGCGATCGTGATGTCGCTGGAAATCTGCCTGGGCGCCGAGCGCAATATCTTCCAGGAGTCCCCGGAGCACGCTTCGCGGGTAATCCTCAGCTCGCCGGTCATTTCGCCCGCCAAGTGGCGCTCGCTGATGAACCTGGAGCGCGAAGGCTTCGAGCGCCAGCTGATCGACCTCAACTATGAACAGAGCGTGGGCCTGGAAGCGGCCATCCGCAACATCGCCGACCAGGCCGAAGAAGCCGTGCGCGCCGGCAAGACCCAGCTGGTGCTGAGCGACCGCTACATTGCCCCGGGCAAACTGCCGGTGCACGCCTCGCTGGCCGTGGGTGCGGTGCACCACCGCCTGACCGAAAAGGGCCTGCGTTGCGACAGTAACATCCTGGTGGAAACCGCCACCGCCCGTGACCCGCACCACTTTGCCGTGCTGCTGGGCTTCGGTGCTTCGGCCGTTTACCCGTACCTGGCTTATGAAGTGCTGGCCGACCTGATCCGCACCGGCGAAGTGCTGGGCGATCTGGACGAAGTCTTCAAGTACTACCGCAAGGGTATCTCCAAGGGCCTGCTGAAGATCCTGTCGAAGATGGGCATCTCCACCATCGCCTCGTAC
>NZ_JABMCW010000684.1:0-947 GCF_013179705.1 Pseudomonas sp. CM25
CAACGGCTGCCTGCGTGGTTGCGTCTATGTGCTGCACGGTGATCCCTTGACCGCGGCCGAGCAACTGGAGTTGGACAGCGGCTACGCGGCGCTGCTGCAACAGAATCTCTCCCATGCCACTAAAGGCGTCCGGGACGTGGCGCAGCATGTAATCGCCGAGATCCAGGCCGACCCGCAAGTGGCCCAACTCGACAAGGACAGGCTCGGCTCGCTGCCGCCGGTCCACCAGCAAACTCTGCCGCTGATGAGCGATGAATCAGGTACAAAGGATTCCGAACCTGGCGCACTCGACCTCGTTCGGAATTCTCCGGCTGGCGCAACAGATCCCGAACCCTGCGGCAATGCAGCGGATTTGGCTGTAGTTCGGAATACCGACGCTGGCCGTACAGTACAGAAAGACCAAAGCAAAAAAAGTACAGTACTGGGGCAGGTGGAGTTTGGTCGAGCACGATGGCCTGAGGATTTACCGCTGAACCCGAACGAGCGGCGCATGGCCTCCCAGGCGATGCGTCAGCTCGAGCCGGAACAGCAACAAGCGGTGATCAATGAAGCCGCGGTGCGTTGCGCCCGCGGTGAGATTCGAAAACCCGTCGCCTATCTGATGGGCTTGATCAAGCGTGCCTGCCAGGGCGAGTTCACCCTGTGGGCCGCGCGTACCGAGGAACAGAGATCCTCAACCCCTGCTTCACGCCCAGCCAAGCCAGCGTCAGAGGAACCGCCCCGCGAACGACCGAAGCGCGAAGGTCAACACACTGCGTCGCCACTTGCTCTCTCCTGCCTGGAGGAACTGAAACAACGTTGCCGCGGGATCACTGCGGCTACATAGGGCTGGAACTCGGTGGACATAATGCCGATGCCATTGATTCCAGCAACGTCCACCGTTCCGGAAATGTGACCGCACCACCTTCGCGATGATTCGCGTCGCCGGCCAGGGTTAGGCCCATCGT
>NZ_JABMCW010000685.1:0-924 GCF_013179705.1 Pseudomonas sp. CM25
GCTGTATTGCACCACCAAAGGTGCCTGCCACATGTTCGCCCGCGCCTTGGCCGTGGAGTACCGCGACCAGAACATCCGCAGCAATGCCATCTGCCCAGGCTTTATCGGCACCGCCCATGGCCGCCGCGAACTCGACCTGCTGCGCGGTTATGGTGTCGACGCCTCTGACGAGGCGATCAAGACCATGCAGGGGCGCCTGTGCGATCCGAGCGAAGTGGCCAACGCCGCCTTGTTTCTGGCCAGCGACGAGTCCAGTTTCGTCAGCGGCTCGCACCTGTTCGTCGACAACGCCTACACCGCCATGTGATGCCCGGCCGGCACTGTGCTGCCGGTTTTCAACAAGAAAAACATGAAGAAACCCTCAATTCTGCCCACAAGCCAATTCCAACAAGACAGAGGCAGCAGATGGAAAACATAGGCACTTACGTCATCTACGTGATCATGGTGTGCGCCGTCATCGGCGCGATCGCATCGATCGTCAATGCGGAATCGGAGCTGGCCAAAGAGTTCACCGCCGGCCTGCACAGCATTGGCCCGATTTTCATACCAGTGGCCGGGATCATGGCTGCCATCCCGTTCATCTCCAGTTTCATCAGCCAGTTCATTGGCCCGCTGTTCCAGGCCATGGGCGCCGATGCCGGCATCGCCGGGCCGATCTTCATCGCTTCGGACCTGGGCGGTTACCAACTGGCGCAGGCGCTGTCGCAAAGCCCTGAAGGCTGGATCCTGGGGCTGATCACCGGCTTCCAGTGTGGCTCGACGGTGATTTTCGTCATCCCGGTGGGCCTTGCCATGCTCAACAAAGCCGATCACAAGTACATGGCGCTGGGCATCATGGCCGGGTTGCTTAGCATCCCGATCAGCATCGTGTTCATCGCCATGGGCATGCAGGCGATGGGCCTGGGCGTGCGCCCGGATATCGCC
>NZ_JABMCW010000686.1:0-921 GCF_013179705.1 Pseudomonas sp. CM25
CATTGGCGTTTCGCGGCCAGGCAGGGCCTGTTCCGCAGTAGGCAGGACGTTTTTGTTCACCAGGATTTCCGAACGCAGGACCATGGCCGTTCCTCTGTGGTTATTCAGTTGGATAGGGTTGGGGCCTTCGCGGGTGAACCCGCTCCCACAGGTAATCCACAGATTCTGAAGGTGGTGCAATACCGGTGGGAGCGGGTTTACCCGCGAGAGGGCCCGAATGGTTTCCATATTGCCCGAGGTCAGGCCACCGGTCCACGCGGATAACGCTTCAACCGCTCGGCCAGCTCGCGCCCCGGAATCGGCCGGTCGAACAGGTACCCCTGGCCCACGTCGCAGCGGTGCCGGCGCAAGAATGCCAGCTGCGCCGGCGTCTCGATGCCCTCGGCCACCACCTTCAGCTTCAGGTTGTGCGCCATGGCCACCACGGCCGAGGTGATTTCCATGTCGTCCTGGTTGTCCGGGATTTCGTTGATGAAGCTGCGGTCGATCTTGAGGATGTCGATCGGAAACTTCTTCAGGTAGCTCAGCGACGAATAACCGGTGCCGAAGTCATCCATGGCCAGGGTCAGCCCCAGGGCTTTCAACTCGTCCAGCTGGCGGTGGGTGTCTTCACTGGCTTCCAGCAGCAGGCCTTCGGTCAGCTCCAGCTCCAGCAGGTGCGGGGGCAGGGCTTCTTCCTTGAGGATGGTGCTGATCGACGCCACCAGGTCCGGGTCGGAGAACTGCTTGGGCGACAGGTTGATGGCCACGTGCAGGTTGCCCAGGCCGGCTTTGCGCAGTTGCTGGCTCATGCAGCACGCCTGGCGCACCACCCATTTGCCGATGGGGATGATCAGGCCGGTTTCCTCGGCCACGCTGATGAACTGGTCCGGGCGGATCATGCCGCGCTCGGGGTGGTTCCAGCGCAACAGCGCTTCCAGG